>JAGXGT010000069.1 GCA_024636595.1 Sphingomonadales bacterium
GGCCGACCTCCCGGCACAAGCGATCAAATATATCCGGCGGGTGGAGGAACTGATCCAGTGTCCGGTTGCGTTGGTGAGCACTTCGCCCGAGCGCGAAGATACTATTTTAGTGACGGATCCTTTTGCCGATTAAAAGCTGCTCCCTTTAGTCCGACTTTGACCGTGGATAATTTGTAAGTTTCCAGATGGCTGCGCAAAATAGATAAACTGCTCCCAGGCCGACAAAAATTGTTAAGAAGAGCGATATCCAATCCATCGACGAGATTGATATTACACTAATCAAGCTATATAGAATAACGCTGTAGATCGGCAAACCGATCCCAATTCTTGTCCAGGAAATTTCACGTAATCGAGCTCCGAGCCAAGATTCACGTCGCGGCAACGACGGAGCAACAGACAAGATACTATGCGATAATTTGAAGTGCTTCCAGAGCGGTCGAAACACCACGACAATTACTGGGGTGACTGATATCGTCGAACCCATCTCCAACACGAATCTCGGTAAATTGAAAGAGACTACGGCGATCGAAGCAATCAAAATAATGACGAACATATAAACGGTAGCCTTAAGCATCCCTATAAAATCAATCTTTAGAGTGCCTAGGTAACTGGATTTTAGTTCGTCCTTTTGAGCTGACGATACATATTTGGCTCCTCTAAACGTCAGGATAGAGAAACCATCTTCGTACGGCGCAAACTTGCGCTCATATAATTTTGACCATTTTGCCCTAAACATCGTCCGCAGAAATCATTTCCTCGCGGTCTAGTTCACCGGTCATCGCAGCCACCGTCACCGCCACCGCCGCATCGCCCGAGACATTGGTGGTGGTACGCATCATGTCCATGATCCGGTCTACGCCAGCAACAAAGGCGATGGTTTCCAAGGGCACGCCGACGCTGCCGAAGACCAAGGCCATCATGATCAGGCCCGCGCCCGGTATGCCTGCCGCGCCAATAGCGCCTAGGGTCGAGGTGATCGAGATCAGGATATAATCGCCGAAGGTTAGATCGACCCCGAATATCTGCGCGCCGAACAAGGTGGCGAGACCGAGATACATGGCGGTGCCGTTCATATTGATCGTCGCGCCTAGCGAGACCACGAAACTGGCTACCGAATTGCTCACCCCCAGATTGCGTTCAACGCATCGCAGGGTGACCGGCAGCGTCGCATTGGAGGAAGCGGTGGAATAACTGACCGCAATGGCATCAATAATCCCGCGGAAGAAATCGATCACCGGCAGCTTCGCGATAAACTTGATCATCGCCGAATAGACAACGCCGATTATCAGCAAGCAACCAAGATAGTTGAGCCCGACCAGTTGCGCGAGCGATATCAGGGCATCGGTGCCCAGCGTACCCGCAACCCACGCCATCAGCGCGAACACGCCGAATGGCGTCAGTTCCATCACGATCATCGTAACTTTCTGCATGACAACCGCGCCGCTATCGAAAATCTTTGCCAGCGGTTTGCCGTCTTCCTTGGCCATCAAAATGCCGATTCCGATCAACAGCGCAAAGACGATCAGCGGCAGCACGTTGACATCGGCCATGACCTGCACCGGACTGTCGGGAACAATCGACAGGATCATGTCGACGGCGGTGGTTTGATTGGGTTCGGGCGTAGCACCCATCTCGATCGCGCTGGTATCGACGCCGTTACCGGGCTGGAAAAACGTGCCAAGGGCAAGGCCAAGCCACGCGGCAATCTGACCGGTGATGACGAACAGAACCATCGCCCGCCCACCGACACTGCCCAGCTTCTTGAGATCGCCCAAAGCGGCCACACCAGCAACGAGCGAGAAGAAAATCAGCGGCACGACCAGCATCTTGATCGACTTGATGAAGAAATCGCCGATCCATTTGATGGTTTCCGATTCGGGGCCCCAGAGAAGCCCGGTGATCACACCGAGGACCAGCGCCGCTATCACACGCTGCCAGAGCGGTATCTTGAACCAGAATGCCAGCATGTATTTATCCCCGATATCTATTCCCTGCGCCCTGCCTATCGTCAGCGGAAGATTGCGGCAAGCCTTTAGGGCGGCTCTACATCCAGAAGCTGATCGCCAGACAGGTCGACAGTCCGACCCCAAAGGTCAGCGGAATGCCGGCCTTGAAGAAGTCGGTGAACCGGTAATTGCCTGCGGCATAGACCAGCGTATTGGTCTGATAGCCAATCGGGGTCGCGAAGCTGGCGGAGGCCGCGAACATCACCGCAATGACGAGGGGCCGGGGATCGACACCCAGATCATTGCCCAGCGCAATGGCGATCGGTGTGATGATGATGGCGACCGCATTATTGGTCACGATTTCGGTCATCACCACCGACAGCACGTAAATTGCAAAGACCAATCCCCAGGGCGGGACTTCCCGCAAGAAGGGTGTCAATTCAGCGACAATCAGATCGACGCTGCCCGCCTGCTGCAGGCCTAGGCCGACTGCGAGCATCCCGAAAATCAGCACCAGAACATTGCCGTCAATCGAGCCCCAGGCTTCTTCGGCGTCAATACAGCGGGCAAGCAGAATGGCACCCACGGCCAGAATCGCAGCCACAGCCAGAGGAATGATATTCAAGGCGGCAAGCACGACAACGGCCACCAGAGCCCCGATCGCAATCGGCGCACGATTGCGGCGAAAGGCACGAATCTTTGTATGCCCGACCCCGAACAGATTGGGGTTCTGGTACATGCGGTTGATATCTTCGCTGGAGCCCGTCACCAGCAACCGGTCGGCGGCGTGAATGCGCGCGTTGGTCAGGTCGGAACGCGGCAGGTTGCGATAGCGGGTCATGCCCAGAATCCGGACATTGAGCTGCGACAGAAACGGAATGTCATACAGACGGTTGCCGATGCTCGGGTGGCTTGGTGCCACCGTGGCTTCAACCAGTTCCTCGCCCAGCGGCCCCACATCGCCCTTGTGAACAATGCCGACCTTGAAATCTTCCGATTTGCGCAGCGAAATCAGTTCGGCAAGATCCAGTTGCACGACGATTCGGTCGCCGGCCCGCAGGTCATGAAAGTCGAGGTCATGGCGAATATAGCTGCTCAGACGTTTTACCGCCGTCACCTCAATGCCTGCCCGTCGCAATTCGGGGACCGCGGCAAGCTTCTTGTCAATCACAGATGCACGGGTGCGAACCGTCAGTTCTGTGAGGAAATCGCTTTCATCGCTGCTGTCAAACTGACCTTTGACCTGACCGCTGGGAAGTAACCAGCTGCTGAACAACACCATCATAATCGTACCCGCGACGGCCGCGATCAGGCCATAAGGCGTGATCTCGAAAATCCCGAAGCCGGCCAGCCCCTGATCGCGCGCCACCGCATCGACGATGAGGTTGGTCGAGGTACCAATCAGCGTGGTCGTGCCGCCCAATATGCAGATAAAACTCAATGGGATGAGCAGTTTCTTGGACGAGAATCCCGTTGCCCGCGAGAGGCGGAGAATGATTGGAATCAAGACGATCACCACCGGGGTATTGTTCATGAAGGCCGAAGCGACAAAGGCTCCCAGGAACATTTCCGCGACCGCCAGCTTGGGGTGGCGCTTGGCCCGCTTAATTATGAAACCGGCAATGGCATCGATGGTCCCGGTTCGCAGCAACGCGCCCGACAGGATGAACATCGCGGCAATGGTAATCGGCGCCGTGTTGGAAAAGACCGAAAATAGACCATCGGAATCAATGATCCCGAGGAACAGGAACATGCAGGCTCCAAGCACCGCGACCACCGCCGCGGGAAAGCGCTCCATTATGAAGCCAGCGAACAGAAAACCCAGGATGACAAGACCTATGATTGCCTTGTGGGCCTGAATATATTCGTCAATGACGTGAAGAATCAGATCAATCATGGATCGGGCGCATCATTCAATGTGACGTAAGAGGCCGCGCCAAAATGGATGTGGAGTTTTCGAAAATAGAGCAAAGAGGTATCGGCGGCCGGCAGCCAATTGTGATTTCCAACCCATTTCCGGTTGAGAAGGACGAACAAAAATGCCCTTATTTCCTGCCAATTTGTCATCCGCATTGCGCCCGATGAAGCAATTTCTGATCTGCGAGGACCAGTGCCATCATCGCTTCGACGACCGGCACGCCACGAATGCCGACACAGGGATCATGACGCCCCTTTGTCGATATTTCGGTCGCTTCCCCTTCTGGCGTGATGGTCGCCACCGGCGTCAGGATGGAGCTGGTTGGCTTGAACGCCACCCGGCAGTAGAGCGGCTGGCCGGTGGATATCCCGCCAGCCGTACCGCCACTGTGGTTGGCGAGAAATTGAGGGCCGTTTGCCCCCGGACGCATGGCATCGGCATTTTCTTCACCGCGCAGTCGGGCAGCAGCGAAGCCGTCTCCGATTTCGATCCCCTTGGTCGCGTTGATCGTCATCATCGCGGCGGCGATCTCGCTGTCCATCTTGGCGTATACCGGAGCCCCCCAACCTGCCGGTACGCCAATTGCTTCACAGGCAACGATGGCGCCAAGGCTGCTACCATCTTTGCGGGCACCATCGACCAGCGATTCCCAACGCTTGGCAGCCACCGCATCCGGGCAGAAAAACGGATTGTTGCCAATTTCACTGGCATCGAAATTTGCCATATCTATCGCATCACCGCCAATTTCAGCGACCCATGCCCGGATCGAAACCTCCGGTATCGCAAGCCTTGCAATGGCTCCTGCAGCCACACGCGCCGCCGTTTCCCGCGCGCTTGACCGCCCGCCACCGCGATAATCGCGGAATCCGTATTTCTGGTCATAGGCATAATCGGCATGGCCTGGACGATAGGCCTTGGCGACGTCGCTATAGTCCTTGGAGCGTTGATCGACATTTTCGATCATCAGTGAAATCGGCGTGCCAGTCGTTTTGCCGTCGAACACACCGGACAGAATCTTAACCTGATCCGGTTCTTGCCGCTGGGTGGTATATTTGGACTGTCCAGGTCTACGGGCATCAAGAAACGGTTGAATATCCGCTTCGCTCAGGGCCAGTCCCGGCGGGCAGCCATCTACCACCGCACCCAATGCAGGCCCGTGGCTCTCCCCCCAGGTCGAAAAGCGAAAAACGTGGCCAAATGTGTTGAAACTCAAACTCGCTCTCCGCGTTTATAAATTCAATTCTGCTGGCAAAAAGCCGTTCGCCAATAGTCGCTACGAATCAATCCAGCGCGATATCCGGTGCGTCTTCCTGCTTCATGCCAACGGTATGATAGCCTCCATCAACATGATGGGTTTCGCCGGTGACACCAGCGGAAAGGTCGGACAGGAAATAGAGCGCGGAACCGCCCACGTCATCAATTGTCACGTTGCGGCGAAGCGGCGCATTAAGTTCGTTCCACTTCAATATGTAGCGAAAATCGCCGATGCCGGAAGCGGCCAGAGTTTTGATCGGTCCAGCAGAGATCGCGTTCACCCGGATTCCATCGGGGCTGACATCATTTGCGAGATATTTGACCGAGGCTTCCAATGCCGCTTTCGCCACGCCCATGACATTATAGTGCGGGATCACTTTTTCCGCACCATAATAGGATAAGGTGAGCATCGATCCGCCGGCGCTCATCAGCGCGGCAGCGCGCTTTGCGACGGCGGTGAAACTGTACACGCTGATATTCATGGTCATCAGGAAATCGTCGAGGGTCACGTCGAAATATTTCCCGCGCAGGGCTTCCTTATTGGTGAAGCCAATCGCATGAACGACAAAATCCAGCGTGCCCCAGCGTTTCTCGATTTCGGCAAATGTTGCGTCGAGCTGATCCATGTCGCTGACGTCGCAGTCGAGGACGAAATCGCAGCCCAATTGTTCAGCAAGCGGCCGTACGCGCTTGGCCATCACCTCGCCCTGATAGCTGATAGCCAGTTCGGCACCTTCTGCTGCCAGGCGCTGAGCAATGCCCCAAGCCAGTGACTTGTTGTTGGCAAGCCCCATGATCAGGCCTCGCTTGCCCTTCATTAACTCAGTCATCGCGCCGGTCTCCTGCAATCAGATAATCGCCAGTGATAAACGCTATCCAGATGATTTTCCAGCGGATCATTCGTTAATCCCGTTTCTCCAGGGGCGTTCGGCAAGAGCCGCATTAATTTCCGCTCCGATGACCATGCCGAGGCCGACAAGGTAGAAAAAAATGAGCGTGATAATAACCCCGGCAAGACTGCCATAGGTGAGCTGGTAATTGGCTGCATATTTCAGAAAAACCGGCAGCAATCCCGTTATCAACAACCACCAGCCGCTAATGAAGACCGCGCCCGGCCATTTGGGATATTGGCGCGGCCGATACTGGCGTGGCGTGAGCAGGCGGAACAGAAGATAAAGCGTCGCGAACAGAACGAAAAACGGAATCGCGTTGGAAAGCGAGAGCCAAAGGGCATCGGTCTGCACCAGCGGAAAATAGGTGCCCAAAAAACCGCTGATACCGGCTACGATAAACTGCGCACTCAGCGCCAGCATCGCAAAAAACACCGAGAAAAGGATCAAGACGATGGAAGTCAGGCGATATTCCCAGAAAGCGCGCTGCGCCTCGACACCATAAGCGCGATGCAGGATTTCTCGGATTGTCTCAATCAGGCTGGTTGTCGTCCACAGCCCGATGATCGCACTCAACCACAACAGCGGCCCGGTCCGTGCCGTCATCGCGTCTCTGATCGGGTCATGCAGCGCGCCAGCGACCGAGGGCGGGACTGTTACCAAAAAGGCCTCGACAAATTCGGTACCCACGTCGGTCTGGCCAAAACCTCCGACAATCGCAGCCGCGATAATGAAGAAGGAAAAAACCGCCAACAATGCCATATACGCGAAATTCCCGGCGAAGGTAAAACCGTCATGATAGACGCCAACGGCGGTTCGCTCGATAATGATGAAGGCCCGACGAACCGGACTTTCGTCGGCCAAATTTTCGCCGGCTCTCTTGGCGGGTTGCCCGGACTCGCCCTTTTCCTGACGCCGGGCCTCGGGGGACAGTTCAGACAGGGGGTTCCGGGACAAATCTAAACACCCAGGCTGGCGCGGGGATTGTCTTTCGGATTCCAGTCTTTGACAAATTCTGCGAGCTTTTTATCTTTGTCCGGCAACGTGATCATCAACCTGACCAGCTGATTACCGCGGGTGCCGGACTTGCTGTGGAAGCCTTTATCTTTCAGCCGCAGTGTCTTGCCGGAATCCGACCCGGCAGGGATGGACAGCATCACGGGCCCATCCACGGTTGGAACCTTGACCTTGGCTCCTTCGACCGCCTCTTTCAGACTGATCGGCAATTCCAGCGTGATATTGTCGCCGTCGCGCTCGAAAAAAGGGTGCCGGTTGATATGAATGGTTACAATTGCATCGCCATTGCCGCCGGGACCCGCTCGGCCCTTGCCACCCAGGCGCATTTGCGTGCCTTCTTCGACACCCTTTGGCAGACTGAGGTCGATTGTTTTGCCGTCTTCCAGCGTGATGCGCTGTTTCTGCAGTGTCGCAGCCGCGCTGAATTCCACCTTCAATCGGTAAGCGACATTGGCACCCTTGGGTGGCGGTGCGCTGCGTTGACGGTTACCGAAAGGCGAACCGCCTCCCCCTCCACCAAACAAGCCTTCAAAAATATCGCCGAAATCTGCACCCGCATTACCGAAATCTGGCTGTTGGCCAGCCGGCCCGCGATGATATCCCCCGCCTCCGCCGCCTCCCCCACCAAAGCCGAACGGTGCGGTAGGATTGCCTTCCGCATCAATCTCGCCGCGGTCAAATTGCGCCCGCTTGTCCTTGTCGAGCAACAGGTCATAAGCCTTGGTAACGTCGGAAAAACGCTCCGTCGCTCGGGGATTATCCTTGTTCTTATCCGGATGCAGTTCCTTGGCGAGCTTGCGATATGCACTCTTTATTTCTTTGTCGGTTGCGCCCTTGGCAACACCCAATGCTTGATAGGGATCGGTCATTATTTAGCCTTTTTCAAATCCTTACCATGCAGAGATTGGAATTTTCCGCTGATTTTCAACTCTAGTGTTTTATTCGGGTATAACGGCTTCTGCAACCTTGTTGTGCCGCGTGAAGCGCAGCAGCAAATAGAGAACCAGCCCCAGCGGCCCCAGCATCAGGACAAACAGCAAGATAGGTATCTGCAGCCAACGTGCAAACCCGTATTTGTCCGCATTGCGCGCCACCCAAAGGCCGACAAACAAATCAAAGGCGAGATAGTGGATCCAGCCCACTGTCGCACCGCCAGGGCTGGAAAGCAATTGCTGGACACCTGACAGAGTGGTGAAATCGGGCGCCTCGCCGCTACCGCCGCCGATCATGCCGGTCATCAACGGGATGATGATGACCGCATAGGTGCAGGCCAAGAGCCCGATGCCGCCGTAGAATAGTCCGATCAATACCGATTCCCGGCGCGGTGCGAATGCCAGGATCAGCCACATCAGCAACGCATAATTGTTGGTGATCGTAAAGATCAGGTCCCAGTTCATAATACGCCCCCCTGTTGCACAGCTTTTAGCAGAAAACCGCGCTTTGTCGTGGAACAAAATTTTGTTTCTTTGCCGGTCCGATCCACAATGTTACAGACGGAGCCATGACCAACCCTTTTTCCCTGTTCGACGAGTGGTTCGCGGAGGCGCGCGAAACCGAAATCAATGACAGCAACGCCATGACCATTGCCACCGCTGATGCCGCAGGGCAGCCGGCTGCGCGGATGGTATTGTTAAAGGGTCATGGCCCTGATGGCTTTGTTTTCTACACCAACCAGCAAAGTCGCAAGGCGACCGACATCGCCGAAAATCCCTTGGCCGCGATCTTGTTTCACTGGAAAAGCCTCCGCCGCCAAATCCGGATTGAAGGCAGTCTCCACCCTGTTCCCAACACGACAGCCGACGCATATTTTGCGACGCGCAGCCGGGATTCACAACTGGGGGCCTGGGCCTCCGACCAGTCCCGTCCGCTGGACAGCCGCGCCACCTTCGAAGCCCGGTTCGAGGAAGTGACGGAGCGGTTCGCGGGTGGCCCAGTCCCTCGCCCCCCGCACTGGTCGGGCTATTGCCTGGCGCCCGATCGATTTGAATTCTGGCAGGACCGGGCCCACCGGCTGCACGAACGGCGCGCCTTCACTCGCAGCGGCGAGGATTGGACCGAAGGACTGCTCTATCCATGACAAATCTGCCATATTATCATGTCGATGCTTTTACCGACCGCCCCTTCACCGGCAATCAGGCGGCGGTCATGCCCCTCGAAACCTGGCTGGATGACGATGTCTTGCAAGCCATCGGCGAAGAAAATAATTTTGCCGAGACCGCCTTTTATCTGCCGGATGCCAGCGGAGAGGCGGATTATGAACTGCGCTGGTTTACCCCGGCCATAGAAATCGCGCTTTGCGGTCATGCGACCCTAGCCAGTGGCCATATCATATTGTCGCAGAACCCCGAAAGGCAGCAAGTGACGTTCCGGACCCGAAAAGCCGGTATATTGACGGTGGTGCGCGACGGAGATGGCTATGCGCTGGATCTTCCTGCTTATCCGCCGGTGCCAAAAGAAATGCTGGAAATTGTCGCACTGGTCGGCGGCAGCCCGATCGAGACGCAGTTTCACGAAGGACGCTATAATGTACTGCGCTATGCCAATGCCGATGACGTTCTGGCTCTCAAACCAGATTTGAAGGCGCTGGCCGCGTTGGGCGACGCACAATTTATCTGCACGGCTCACGGCACGGACACCGATGTGCTCAGCCGCGTTTTCGTGCCTGGCGGTGGCGTCGATGAGGATAGTGTGACTGGTTCCGCTCATGCCGTCCTGACGCCTTATTGGGCCAACCAATTGAAGCGCGACAGTTTTACCGCCTATCAAGCCAGCCAGCGCGGTGGCTATGTAAACTGCCTCCTCGACGGCGACCGCGCCTGGCTGGGCGGAAAGTGTGTGACCGTCGTTCAAGGCACCTTTAACCTTGAATCTGGCTGAGCCGGTCAGGACTAGCTGCCGACCGGAAAAAGCGCCATGATGCGACCGATCTGCGCGCTCATCGGTGCCAGCACATCATCCTGCGTCTTACCGAGCCGGACCACCGTCAACTTTTGCTCCGGCGATACCACAATCTGCTGACCCAGATGACCCAGCGCCGCGAATATCGTCTCTGGCCCATTGTCCGGAAACAGCACCTGATTGCGGCCTTCGGGGCGTCTTTTGTTCAGCCACAGGTGCCCACCATAAGCCGGGTCGTTTTCCGACGAAGTCTTCATGAACTGCACCCAGCTGACCGGCAAATGTTTGGCGCCTTTGCGGGCGCCGTTGTGGCGCAGAAACTCTCCGAACTTGGCATAGTCGCGGGCAGTGGCCTGAATGAAACTTCCGCCCAGAAACGTCCCGTTTGGATCAAATTCCGGGTAGGTGCCATCCATGCCCAAAGGTTCCAGCAACCTGCCGCGAATGAAGCGCAAGGTTACATCGCGCCGGACGAGTGGATCAGAACTGTTGGTCAGGGTGCGGGTAATGATGTCGGAAAGAATAATAGTGGTGGCAGTGCTATATTCAAATTTCTCTCCCGCCGTTGCCTCCATCGGCCGGGCTTCAGCATATGCGGCCGTATCCTGCGCACCGTCGAGGAACAGCATACGGTTGGTGTCCGCCTCATAGACGGTTTTGCCTCCCGCCTCGGGCACTTCGGTATGATCGAGACCGGACGACATATGGAGCAGATGCCGTAGAGTGATTTGGCCGCGCGGATCGCCGGGCCTTTGCCAGGCGGGCACCGGAGCAGGATCATCAAGCACCAACCGGCCATCTGCGACAAGAAATCCGATCAACGCGCCGGTAAAGCTTTTTGCCATCGACCAGCTGATGAATCTAGTGTCCTCGCCATAACCCTCGCCATAGCGTTCGGCGATCACTTTGCCGCGGTACATAATCAGAAGAGCGCGCGTTTCCGCCATCTCTGGGTCATCAAACAGTGGAGCGATAGCAGCATCGAGACGCGCTTTGGCAATCGGGCTCGAGTCTGAGATATAGGCCAGTTCTGCCGCACTCTTCTGCGGTGCTGGCTGCGGTTCGCGATCGCCCCCGCAGCCGGAAAGGGCGATCGCAAGGACCGACAACAAAGCTAGTTTAATCTTGTGCATGCGGTGTCGTTGCACCAATAGAAGCCGCCATGGCAACCGTAAAAAAAACATCTGGGGCTCCACTGACCAAATGGCGCATCGCGTTATATGTCGGGATGCTTTTTTTGCTGATCCTGATCGCGGTACTGGCCTATAACCATGCCTTCCTCAAGGGACAGCTGAATGTCGGGACGGCTTATGGCGCTCGAGTGGCCTGCTCCTGCCACTATCTGGGTGGGCGCGACATCGAGGATTGCCAGAAAGATTTTGAACCTGGCATGGAGGTGATTGGATTGACAGTGGATGAGGAACGCAAAAGGGTTACGGCGTCGGCCCTGTTGATCGAATCGGCTACCGCTGAATTTCGCGAGGGCTGGGGCTGTGTGATACTCACGGACGCTCAGCTGGATAGCGAATAGACTAGACTTCGGCGCCCGCTAGCCACTGTTGTTCAACCGCAGCGGTGCTGTCGATCCAGCCTCCGCCCAAAACCCGTTCCTTGTGATAAAATACCGCCGCCTGCCCCGGAGACACGCCATATTCGGGATTATGGAATTGCAGCTCCTGCCCTTCCAGCCGGGCAAGGGTCGGCTTGGCCATCGAGCGGACCTTGACCTCGACCGGGCCGACATAATCGCCGCCAATCCAGTTGATTTCGCGCAGAGATGCCGAGGCAACCGCCAAGGCCTGTTTCGGACCAACGACGACGCGCTTGGCGTCCGGTTCCAGCCGGATCACATAGAGCGGCTCGGCCTGACCGCCAATTTCCAGTCCTTTTCGCTGTCCCACGGTATAATGGATCAGCCCCTTGTGCCGCCCCATCGACGTGCCGTCGATATGGACAATCTCGCCATCATCATCTGCCTCCGGCCGCAGCTTGCGGACGACGCTGGCATAATCGCCGTTGGGAACGAAGCATATATCCTGGCTGTCGGGCTTGAAAGCGACCGCCAGGCCCATGTCTTCGGCAATTTCGCGTACCTGCGTCTTGGGCATATCGCCCAAGGGAAAGCGCAGGTAATCCAGCTGATCCTGGGTGGTTGCAAACAGGAAATAGCTCTGATCGCGCGCTGGATCTAGCGCCCGGTGCAACTGAGCACCGTCTGGCGTCGCGACGCGGCGCACATAGTGACCGGTCGCCAGGCAGTCAGCGCCAAGTTCCCGGGACAATTGCAACAGATCGGTAAATTTGACGCCCATATTGCACTGCACGCAGGGAATGGGGGTCCGGCCCGCCATATATTCATCCGCGAACACATCCATGACCGAATCCTTGAACCGGCTGGCATGGTCAAATACATAGTGGGCGATGCCAAGCCGGTCAGCCACGGCGCGGGCGTCGCGAATGTCCTGACCTGCACAACAGCTCCCGACACGCCCGACAGCTTCACCATGGTCATATAGCTGCAAGGTAATGCCGATCGTTTCCGCGCCCGTTCGCGCCGCCAAGGCCGCCACGACGCTCGAGTCCACGCCGCCCGACATGGCCACCACGATGCGCTTGCCGGTCAAGTCGTCACCCAGTTGAAAATTTCCGTTGATTCTATCCGTCATATCAATTGCAGTCCTTAAAGAAATCCCGGCGTGAGCGCCAGCGCAGCGAGCATTTGCTCCTGTTTGTCCTGATGTGATCCAATTTGGCACGAATTGGCTTGATACAAGGAAGGATTGCTTAACCTGTCCTAAGGTGGTGTGAACATCCCTTTTACACTAGCTTATATTTTCGCTGCTAGACCAGCGGCTATGGATATGAACTTTCCCCACCAGAACCGCAAATATATAGCGGGTGAAGACGGTGCTGATGGACACGCTCATTTTGCGGACCATCAAGCCTTGCTCAAACGCGCGATTGCCCGTCAGGTATCCAGCCCGTCGGCACAGGACTTTGGCGCTGCCATTCGGGGTAAAGGACGTATCGAAGAGACAGTCCACTCCTCCTTCATGGATAACCGGATGGCTTTTTTTGCCGGCAGGTTTCGTTCGGGACCAACCGGTCGCAGGGAATCAATTTTGTTCAAAACCGGTTGTTTCCGGCCGGATTTGGCACATCGGGAAATCAACAAGATGCATGACTAATCGAATGTATGAACACGACGTTTACCTTGGCAGTTCAGGTAATCGAAAATCTCTTCCCCTACGAAGGCCAGACGTAACGGGAAATGGGGTAAAATGCCGAAAGGCAAATTTGAGGGTAGTATGATTGAAAACCAAAAAATAAAACCAGCGCAAGTTGTCGGGCCCCTTGGTGAACCGCTCACCATTGATGATTTGCCGAAGCCCGGTACCACTCGCTGGGTAGTGCGTCGCAAGGCAGAAGTCGTCGCGGCAGTCAATGGCGGCTTGCTGTCGGTGGATGAAGTGTGCGACCGTTATGATCTTTCGCTGGAAGAATTTGCATCCTGGCAGCGGGCTGTTGATCGGTCCGGGATGCCCGGATTGCGAGTAACGCGAATCCAGCATTATCGTGACTTGTACGAGCGTCAGCAAAAATATTGACCAGCCACTACCCCATCGTAAATTTTTGAAAGAACCGTCGGACTGGTGCCGGCGGTTCTTTTTATTCTTTCAAGTCGAAGCAATGATTCTATAAGTAGCCATATTCACGAGCGTAAGTGATTTTCGTTCGTATAAAATCAGGAGGAATATATGGGTTGGATTATTGCATTGATCGTTGGTGGCGTTGCAGGCTGGCTCGCCAGCATGGTGATGGGACGTGATGCCTCGATGGGCGTTTTCCTGAACATCATTGTCGGTATCATTGGATCGGTGATCGGCAATTTCGTCGGCGGTTACTTTGGTTTTGGCGGGAGCATTCAGCAGTTTTCGATCATTGGCTTGTTCACCGCTTTTGTCGGTGCGGTTGTTCTATTGCTGATTTTGAACCTCATTCAACGTGGCCGGGTGCGTTAAAACCCGCTTTTCAGTAAGGACTTTTCAGAAATGAGGGCCGGTTCGTTCGCGAATCGGCCCTTTCGTATGATGACGTTGGTCGTTGATCGAACCTGGACTTGAATAACTTGCCGAATACTGTTCCGGCTTGCCGCTAGTGCCATATTGATGTAACACAGCTAACGAAAAACCCCGATGACCCGGAAAGCGGCGATTCTTTTGTGTATTGCAGCGTGAAAATGCGATAAGAGCCTGATCGAAGAGTGAACAAATGAACTATGAATCGACCATCCCCAGCGAAGATGTCGCAATTGTAGATGATACCGAGTCACGTGCCACAAATCGGCGGCGATTAATTATCGCCGCAGTTGTCGTCGTGGCGCTTCTGCTGGCCTATATCGGCTATAATTATTTTGTCGGCGCTGGAGCGGTCGAGGATGATTCAGCAAGTCAGGCACCGACCGTCACGGTCATGGCACCGGGCAAACAGCAAGTTACCCGAACCATCAATGCGACCGGAACGCTCGCAGCGCGACGGGAAATCCCGGTCAGCGTCGTCGGTGAAGGTGGCCGGGTAACCAATGTCTACGTCGACGCTGGCGACTGGGTCAAGCAGGGTCAGATCATGGCGAGTATCGACCGCTCGGTGCAATCCCAACAAGCGGCAGGCCTCGAGGCCTCGGTTGGTGTTTCTCGCGCCGATCTTAATCTGGCACAGTCGAATCTGGATCGCGCCATGCAGTTGGTCGATCGTGGATTTATTTCCAAAGCCGATATCGACCGGTTAACTGCAACGCGTGATTCAGCTGCCGCGCGTGTGCGGGTAGCGCAGGCCCAATTTAACGAGACCCGCGCACGCAATAGTCGCCTGAGCATCGTCGCACCCAAGGCTGGCTTTGTGCTGGAACGCAATGTTGAGCCTGGCCAGACAGTGACCCAAGGCAGCGGGACGTTGTTCCTGCTAGCCCAGGATGGCGAGATGGAATTGCAGGCGCAGCTGGGTGAAGCCGATCTGGCCAATGTGACGGTCGGCACCACTACGCAAGTCACGCCAGTCGGTGCCGACAAGACGCTGACAGGACAGATTTGGCAGATTTCTCCTATCATTGATCCCCAAACCCGCCAAGGTATAGCCCGCATTGCGCTCGGCTATGATAGCGCCTTGCGTCCAGGTGGTTTCGCCAATGCACGCATCCAGAGCGGCACATCGGAGGCTGCAGTCTTGCCAGAATCTGCAGTTCTGAACGATAGCAAAGGGAGTTTTGTCTATATTATCGGCCCAGACAACAAGGCGGTCCGTCGTGATGTGGTCGTTGGGTCGGTGTCCAGCGCGGGACTTTCGATCACTTCGGGTCTGACTGGAAACGAAAAGGTTGTGCTGCGTGCCGGTGGCTTCCTCAACCCGGGTGAAACCGTTCGACCGGAAGTGCAGAAAAAAGCTGGCGGCGCATGATTCGTGCGGAAATTTGAGGCCTGATTGATGAACCTTCGTAATATTTCCGCCTGGAGCACGCGTAATCCCGTAGTGCCGCTGGTCCTGTTTGCAGGACTGTTGTTTGCTGGCTTGCTGAGCTTTAACCGGATGGACGTCGTCAACAACCCGGATGTCGAGTTTCCGGCCGTCTCCGTGACGATTGCACAGCCGGGAGCTGCCCCAACGGAAATTGAAAATCAGATTACCCAGAGGGTCGAAGCGGCAGTGCGGTCGATCAGCGGCGTCAAGAATATCAGCTCGACGGCAAGCGAAGGTAGCAGTCGCACCTTTGTCGAGTTTGAAATTGGTGAAGATGTTAACGACAGCGTCAATGAAGTGAAAAATTCGGTTGATCAGATTCGCGGGTCATTGCCGGAAGGCATTTTGGAACCGCAAGTCTCCAAAGTCGATGCTGTGGGTGGCCCGATCGGCTATTTTGCGGTCAAGGCCGACGATATGACGGTCGAACAGCTCAGCTGGTTTGTCGATGACACGGTGGCCAAGCGGTTGCTGACCGTCAACGGCATGGCGGAAGTAGATCGTTTCGGTGGGGTGGACCGCGAAATCCGCGTCATCCTGAAGCCCGACCGGATGCAGGCACTGGGCGTTACCGCCACTCAGATCAACAACGCGCTGCGTCAGGTTAACATCAATGCTGCGGGGGGACGCGCCGAAGTGGGCGGCACCCGCCAATCGGTTCGTGTATTGGGCAATGCCAGTGATGCATATGAGCTGTCGCAGACCCAAATATCCTTGCGCAACGGGGAAACGATAAAGCTGAGCGATGTCGCCGAAGTGAATGATTCCTTTGGCGAACGCAGTTCGATTTCCAAGGTCAAAGGCGTTGAGGTTGTCAACTTCTCGATGACGCGGGCGCGCGGTGCTTCCGATGTGACAGTCTATGACGAAGCGAGGGGACTCATGGACAAGATCGAAGCGGAAAATGAGGGGGTCGAATTCATTCCGCTCGGAACCAGTGTCGAATATACCCGGTCACAATATAAAAGCTCTATGCTGGCGATGATCGAAGGTGCGATATTGGCGGTTGTGGTTGTCTTCATCTTCCTGCGCGACTGGCGGGCCACGGTTATCTCCGCGATAGCGATTCCGCTCTCCGCTATTCCGACGTTCTGGTTCATGGACCTGCTCGGGTTCAATCTTAATTTTCTTTCCCTGCTTGCTCTCGGACTGGTGGCCGGCGTCCTTGTCGATGATGCCATCGTCGAGATCGAGAATATCGTGCGCCATATGCGCATGGGGAAAACCGCCTATCAGGCTTCTATTGATGCCGCTGACGAAATCGGGCTCGCCGTTGTCGCCACCTCCTTCTGCATCGTCGCCGTTTTCCTGCCGGTAGGGCTAATGCCCGGCATTTCCGGCCAGTTTTTCAAGAATTTTGGCATAACCGTCGTTGTTTCGGTGCTGATGAGCCTAGCCGTCGCGCGGATGATCACGCCGATGATTGCAGCCTATTTCCTCAAGGCCAAAGGCCATGCGGAGCATGGCGAAGGTGTCTGGATGGATCGCTATATGCAGTTGCTGCAATGGGTGTTGGACCGCTCGCAGTCTGATCGCATTCGGGAGACGCTAGTCCCGGCCAAGGCCGCATGGTGGCAATATCTGATCGGCTTCCTGCTATTTACGTCGATTGTGGCTACATTCGTAGGCGTAGCATGGATGGCCGGGTTCATGATCAACGGCCTGCTTATCACCCTGATCCCCAGCGAATTCCTTCGCGCGATATTGAGCCTGATTTCCGGGATAACGGCCGGTTTCTTCGCTGCATGGCTGCTGGTTGCAGTGATCAGCCGGGTCGTTGGGGCCGTCGACGGCCGTTTTGCTCTTTGGTACGCTTATCGATCGGGCCGATTTCGCGCCCGCGGCTATGACCACCGGATATGGATGATGGGCCTCGGCCTGATCGCCTTTGGCCTCACCGTGATATTGTTCGCGATCACGCCAGCCCAGTTCCAGCCGACGATCAACGAGGATAACAGCCGCATCCAGATTGAGGTGGTGCCGTGCACGTCATTGGAGCAGACCGAGAAAATCGCGGATCGCGTGTCGGATCTCATGTATGCGCAACCTGAAGTTGAACGCGCGCTAACGCGCGTCCGGGAAACCAACGCAACGGTTTTTGTGTCCCTGAAAGAGGATCGCGACAAAACATCGATCGAATTTGAACGCGGTCTATTGCCCGAACTGCAGAAAATTCCGGACGCCCGGATTTCGTTCCAGTCACAAAGCGGCGGCGGCGGAACCGGACGTGATATATCAATCATGCTGACCGGTTCCGACCCCGTTCTGCTTGAATCGACCGCTGCCAAGTTGGTTGAACAGATGAAAGGGATTGACCTGGTCCGGGCGCCGCGAATCGATGCGGACCTCAGTCGCCCGGAGATCATCATCACTCCTTATATGAATCTGGCATCGCAGCTAGGCGTAACAACCGCATCGCTCAGCCAGACAATCCGGATCGCTACCCTTGGCGAGATTGATCAAAACGCTGCCAAATTCTCTCTCGCTGATCGACAAATTCCGATCCGTGTGATGTTGCCGCTCGAATCGCGGACCGATCTCACGACAATCGAAAACCTGCCGATCCCTATCGCTACCGGCGGTACTGTGCCGTTGAGCCGGGTGGCGTCGGTGAGCTTCGGCTCCGGCCCCACCTCGATCCAGCGCTACAATCAGAACCGGCGGACATTTGTCGGAGCCGATTTGGCACCGGATGTCATCAAGGGCGAGGCGATGGAGAAAATCTACGCCCTGCCGATTATGAAGGACCTGCCGACCGGAGTTTCGAACGAAGCGTTCGGCGAAGATGAATGGCAACAGGAACTGGCCGTCAATTTCGTGATCGCGCTGATTGCCGGCATTTTGCTGGTGTTTGCGACCCTCGTCTTGCTCTACAAACGAGTGATGTCGCCTCTGGTCAATATGGGGTCTCTGGCCTTGGCACCGCTCGGCGGAATATTTTTGGTATGGGTCTGGGGTCAGTCGCTCTCCATGCCAGTGCTGATCGGGGTGCTTATGCTGCTTGGCATCGTCAGTAAGAACTCGATCCTGCTGATCGACTTTGCGATCGAGGAAATGAAAAAGGGCGTGCCGAAATTTGAGGCGATCATGGATGCGGGACACAAGCGCGCCCAGCCGATCGTCATGACAACGGTTGCGATGACCGCGGGCATGGTGCCGACCGCGCTGTCCCTCTCTGGTGATGGTGCTTGGCGCGCGCCCATGGGAATCGTCGTGATTGGAGGGCTGATCGTATCGACGATATTGACCCTGGTGATCGTCCCGGCAGGATTCAGCCTTGCAGACGGATTTGAACGCCGCTCCGGGCCTTGGTTGCGCAACAAGCTGTTGACCTACAAGACCGGCGATGACCGCCACGATCGGCCCGACGCAGAAGTCCAGCCCGCCGAGTGAGGCCGATATCGTCAAAGATGGGTGGTCGCAGCGCGGCAACCAACAATGCTGGTCAGGACATGAAAATCATCGCCACCGGTATGCTGGTGGTCATGGCTATCATCTACATCGCTTCGAAAAGCTATGAAGCGGTGCATCCGGCGCTCGGGTTTGTCCGCGCCTTTGCCGAGGCTGCCATGGTTGGCGGGCTAGCCGACTGGTTTGCCGTTACCGCACTCTTCCGTCACCCGATGGGCCTCCCGATCCCGCATACGGCGATCATCCCGCGCAACAAGGACCGGATCGGCGATACGCTGGCCAATTTCCTCAAGGATAATTTCCTGATTTCACGACTGGTCGCCCAGCGTATGCGCCATGTAGACTTGGCCAGTGGCATTGGTCGCTTTCTGCAATCGCCAAGTGGTGGCGAAGGGCGGCTCAAATTCGGCGCTTCGCGACTGTTGGGCGACGCCATTGCCTCGCTAGACAAGGACCGCCTCGGCACCATGTTCAAGGGCGCCGTCAAGAAACAGGCTGTTGGTCTCGACATAGCGACACCAATGGGACAGATACTGGAAGCGGTCATGGCTGAAAATCGTCATGGCCCGCTAATCGATTCTACCATACGCTGGGCCTACCGAACGCTCGACACCAATGAAACGGTGATCCGCAACATCGTGACAGACCGCGCCAATGCAGTGATGCGCTGGACGGGCCTTGACGACCGGGTCGCCAATGAGGTGCTTGACGGTCTCTACAAACTGCTCGCCGACATGGCGGCCGATCCTCGTCATCCCGTCCGTGCGAAAACCGAAGAGAGCCTTGAGCAACTGGCCTCTGAACTGCGGCATGATCCGGATCTTCGCCAAAAGGTGAACGAATGGAAACTCGAGATGATCGAGAATCCGGCAATCGCATCGTGGCTTGACGGTATCTGGGAGCAGGGCCGCGAAGCCTTGTTACGGGCCGCTCGTGATCCCGATGCTGCGCTGGCCGGTCAGTTCGGAGACGCGCTGATCCAGCTGGGCGTCAGTCTTCAGCAGGACGAGCAACTCAATCGGCAAATCAACCGGTTCGGCCGTCGCGCGGTCATCGGTGTCGTCGACAGCTATGGCGACAATATCGTCAAGCTCGTGTCAGAAACGATCCGCGGCTGGGATACGCAGACGATCACCGATCGGGTCGAAAATGCCGTCGGCCGCGACCTGCAATTCATTCGGGTGAACGGCACTTTGGTCGGCGGACTTGTTGGCCTATGCCTTCATCTGCTCGGCTACTGGATCTAGCGCGACAGCAACAGCCGCGCCTGCCCGGCAATTTGCGCCAGCATCGCAATCGACGGCTTTGGCGTTTGCTGCGCCCGGTCCATGATCTTTCGGAATTGCGCCACGCGGTCGATATTGCGCTCAGACCAATTTTCAACAAATTGCTGCATATCTTTTCCACGGGTACGGCGCAGAAAATCGAGACGCATCTGCTGAAAATCGCGCGCCAGACCCGCGACCAGCAAACGGTCCCAGGGGTCAGATGGATTTATCCGGGTTGCGGTCATTTGCGCCCAGTCGAGACCAAGCTGGCTGCCCATATGGGTGAATGCAAGCGCCACATCCAGAGCATCAATTTCCCGGCTATGGGCCAGAAAGGCGATGCCAGCAGCGCCATCATTCATGTAGATATTGGCGATCTTGTTGGCGATTTCCGGTGTTGCTCCTGCCTCTACCAGCGATTTAACCTGCTTTGCCGCCTGCAAGCGCCCTTCTGCCGTTATCAGACTTTCGACGTTCTTGTTGAGCAAGGTCACGCCGGGCGCCAGCATCTCGACCGTATCGCCAATCCGATCATCGGACACACCGATCCGCATCAAATCTGCCATATGTGAGCGCAGCACATAAGCGAGACGATCAAACAGCACAATTCTGATATCTTCCGAAATCTCGGCCACTTCCAGCTCGCGCCATATCCGGTCGGCGTCGAACAGGCGCTCGGCCATAACGAAAGCGCGCGCGACCTCGCCCAATGCGCAACCCTCTTCCTCGGCCAACTCAAACGGATCGATCAGACCCAGACGGTTGATCATGCGGTTGGCCAGTTTTGTGGCAATAATCTCGCGCCGCAATTGATGGTTGAGAATGGCTGCTTCATGGCCTTTCTGCATCGCGACCGGAAACGCGTGCAGCAAATCGCTATCCAGGCCGGGATCGTCTCCCAGATCACTATTTTCTATGGCGTCCTGCAATACCAGCTTGGCGGTAGAGATCAGCACAGCCAGTTCCGGGCGGTATAATCCCCGACTTTCCTGACCACGCCGGATAAGGTCTTCATTGCTGGCCAGTCCCTCCACTGCCCGGTTCAACTGGCCTTGTTCTTCAAATTGTTCGATCAGGCGGACATAGGACGGCAGCGATTTCGGACCACCCATTTCGGCGATCGAGAGACCCAGTGCCTGCAGCCTATTGTCTTCCAGAACCAGGGCGCCGACCTCATCCGTCATCGATTCGAGCAGCATGTTTCTTGCGTCTAGCTCCAGATTTCCGTTGGCCATTTCGGCATTGAGTGCAATCTTGATATTGACTTCATTGTCCGAGCAATCGACCCCGGCACTATTGTCGATAAAGTCGGTATTGATCCGGCCACCTTTTGCCGCGAAGGCGATCCGTGCCGCTTGGGTAATACCCAGATTGGCACCTTCACCGATAACCTTCACGCGCAGTTGCTCGCCATTGACCCGAATCTTGTCATTGGCCGGGTCGCCTACCTCGATATGATTCTCGGACGCGGCCTTCACATAGGTGCCGATTCCGCCAAACCACAGCAGATCGGCGTTACAGGCCAGTATCGCGGTCATCAGTTTTGTCGGCGTGGTCTCGGCATCATCCGGCAAATCAAGCATCGCGGCAATCTGCTGCGAGATTTGAATCGTCTTCGAACTGCGCGAAAATACGCCGCCGCCCTTTGAGATCAATGTTTTATCATAATCCTCCCAACTGGAACGCGGCAAATCAAATAGTCTTTTGCGTTCGATCCAGCTTTTTGCTGCGTCGGGATCAGGATCAATAAAGATATGCCGGTGATCGAAGGCGGCCACGATTTTCAGGCTCTTAGACAGCAGCATGCCATTGCCAAATACATCACCGGACATGTCGCCGACACCAACGACCCTGATCGGCGCGGTCTGCACATCGACGCCTGATTCCGCAAAATGACGCTGCACCGATACCCATGCACCACGGGCCGTGATCCCCATGGCCTTGTGATCGTAGCCGTTACTGCCGCCACTCGCGAATGCATCGCCCAGCCAAAAGCCACGATCGATGGCGATCTGGTTGGCAATATCGGAAAAGCTTGCTGTGCCCTTGTCCGCTGCGACAACGAAATACGGATCGTCTTCGTCGAGACGCTCCACCTTTACAGGAGGAACGACTTTACCCTCGACGATATTATCAGTCACCGACAACAGGGCGGAGATAAAGATCTTATAGGCTTCAATGCCTTCGGCCAGAAACGCATCGCGGTCATCGCCCGACGGCAGTTGCTTGGCAAAAAAGCCGCCCTTCGCACCGGTCGGAACGATCACGGCATTCTTAACCCGCTGGGCTTTCATCAGGCCCAATATTTCGGTGCGGAAATCATCCCGGCGATCCGACCAGCGCAAACCACCGCGAGCCACCGGTCCAGCCCGCAAATGGATACCTTCGACGCGCGGACTGTAAACAAATATTTCCCGCCAAGGCAGCGGGGCGGGCAGTTCGGGTATTTTGGCGCTCTCAATCTTGAAGGCCAATGCTTCACCGACCTGATACGCGAACGCGTTGGTCCGCAATATGGACTCAATAACCGCGCGGAACAGACGCAGGATCCGATCATCATCGATTGCGTGAACGCCAACCAGAGCCGCGTCCACATCCTGTATGGCCTCGACCGCTTCGTTAGAGCGATCTCCGCCGAAATCCGGATCATGCAGGGCGCGGAAAAGCCTGATCATCGCACCCGTAACATCCGGCGCCTCGGCTAATGCGTCGACGACGGTTGCTAGCCCATAGCTAAGGCCAGTCTGCCGCAAATAGCGGAACCAGGCGCGCATCCACACCGTCGACCGGGCGTCGATGCCGGCGGAAATGATAAGCTGGTTAAAGGCATCATTTTCTGCCTCCCCGTCCAGAACGCTGGTGATTGCCGCCTCGATCTCTTCCGAACGCGCGATTAGGTTTTCACATCGTTCATCCGACCGCAATTCCAGAAGGAAATCGTGAATATATCCCAACCGGCCATCGTCAAGCGGTGTCGGGACGGATTCGAGCACCGTAAAACCGAAATTCTCCAGCGTCGGGACAGCGTCCGAAAGGGGCAGCGCCCCGCCCAAATGATAAATTTTTAACCGCAACAGTTGATCGGCATCGGTGGCAAGACGGTAGAGCCGGGTCGACCGCTGGCCGCCGCGCTCAAGCCGGAACAGCCGCATGATATCCTTGGCGGCTTCCAAGGCGCCATAAGTTGACTGATAGGCTGCGGGAAAGCAGTCCGCATAGCGCTGAGCCAAGACCGCAGCCCGGTTCTCCTGCCCGGCTTCCCTGAGGTTTCTTTCGACTTCCGGTTTCCACCCGCGGACCATATTCTCCAGCTCCTGATCGAGCAGATCAGGGTCCGGAATTCTGCCGTCGGGGCCCATATCGAGCGTGTAGCGCAACGACGATACACCGCCCTCTTCCAACGTATTGGACCAGCTCAATATTTTCGCGCCGGTTGCCGCCGTCAGCATATTTTCGACATTCTGCCGACGCTCGGTGGAAAGCTGTTCCCGCGGCAGCCAGACGAACGCAAACAAATGCCGAGCGAGCGGCGAGATCACGCTGTGCAATTTGGGACGGGGGCGATCGATCAGCGACATCGAAATCAAAGCAAGTTTCTCAAGATCATCCTGCGCGAAAGTGATCAGAAGATCATGGGGCAGTGATGTCAGTGCATGGGTCAGGCTTTTTCCGGCATGGCCGGCAATGGAGAACTCAAACTTGTCAAAAAGCCGCGTGAGCTGGATGCGCAATACCGGAATGTTTTCGGGCGCAGCGGCAAGCGCGGCACTGGTCCACATGCCGGAAATGATCGACAGCGCGGTAATCTTGGCTTTGTTCCTCACCGGCAGGATGATGAGATCCATCAGGACATGGCGATGCACGGTAGAAAGCTGATTGGATTTGATGATAAGCGGCGCTTTGCCACCATTTTCAAACCATTCAAAAGCCCGTCGCCGGCTTTCTTCGGAAAGGATCGGCTGCGACCGCATCCGCGCGATGCCGAGTTCTTGTGTCCGCTCGCCCTTGGCATCGACCGTTTCATGGCCGAGCAAGGTGAGGTTGCGATCGAGGAACCAGCGAAGCAAGGTCGCGCCTTCTCCTGCTGGCAATGCATCGGCATTTTCCCCCAACACGATCTGCAATTTCAACCAGTCCGCAACGGCCGCCGCCACATCTTTGAGATTTGCGCGCAGCGCTTTGACCAGTTCTCGGCGAACACGGGCATCTGTCCGTTCGAGCTCGATATAGATTACAGATTCGCGTTTCTCACCGTCAGCTGTCTGCTCGACAAACTCGATCAGCTGCCCATCCGCATCGCGGCGCACGGCGACAACCGGGTGAATCAGTCGCTCAACGGTCAGGCCGAAACCCGCAATCGTCGCACAGACCGAATCGACCAGAAACGGCATGTCATCATTGACAATCGCAAGGCGCAAGTGCCGGTGATTCTGATGACCGCTGACGCTTTCGAGCAAGAGATTTGCCTCGCGACCTTGCCGTTGCTCGGCGCATCGCAAGGTGAACCGCGCGGCTTCTTCACAAGCCTCTTCGTCAAAGCCGATATTTTCTCCAGGCAACGCGCTTTCTCGAAAGGCCGCTACCAGGGCTTTTTCGAGACTCTCGGATTCAACTTTGTTTCGCGTGGATTTTTGGTCGCGGTTGGCCGCCATTTTTCCCCCAAGTGGATCAAGACGAGTCACAATCCCGTCGGCATCACAATTCTATGCGCCTATTCTAGCACACGCTCAAGAGGTTAGCCGGACCTTGCCGGGTACGCACCAATGAATATTGCAAATAGTGATATTTTGGTTACGCATGAAACTAGGTTTGGCGCACCGGCGAGTTTAGGCCGACTGCTGACCCAATCAGAACTGGGTGTGTTTAAGCGCCTGGCTGGTCAATTTATCATTGCCCCGAACCGGCCCGACGATGGCCAATTCACCGTTCTGATCCTTGCGGGCGACCAGCACCACAAATTCCGAATCGCCTGCATCAATATCCCGCAATTCTCGCGACGGGGCCGAGCGTAACTTCGCCAGAAGATTTTCACCTATGGCGCGAACCTTGGATAGCAGGCCGGAGGGTCGACCTGCTTCGCGCTCGGCATAGACAATGGCTTTTAGTCCGCCATCATGCTCGCTAATAAAATCAGCAAAAGCCCCGTTTTCGATGGCATGGCGCGCCGCATATTTGAGTGCCGCTGCATATTCGGTCAGGCGCGTTTTGTCGTAACGGACGCCAAACACCAGCTTGACGATCGGCGTCATCGGCGCCCGTTCCTGCACCGCCAGACCGGAATCTTCGAGCAGCAGCTGGTAATCGTCTGGATAGCGCTCGGTCATCAGATAAAAATCATAGGCTTTACCGATTGCGGCATAAAGAGCGGCACGGCTGCGCTGCTCACAATGCGCCGCATTGTCGGCGCTGTTCCGGGCAAGGGCCAACCAGTCGGCCAGGCTTGCATCTTCAGCCAGTTGGTCAGGATCTTCTATCTCGACCGCTTCCGGCACGATTTGCTGGGCTGGCGTCAGCTCCAGTTGCTGGTGATCCATATTGGCCGAACGGGGCCCATCCTCCCACACCGGCCCAGCCACAATACGCGCGGGCGCCGACAGCATCGCTTCGGATACCTCATCTTCAATGTCCTGACGGGCCGCATCGGTGGCAACTTCTTTCCAGTTGATTACGCCGTAGATAAAATCAATGGTTTCATCATCGGTCGAGAAGGGCAGCAGGATACCGCGATACATGATCGTGACGCCGCGCTGATTGACGAACTCGGCTTCGAAACCGATCGGCGCCTGATTGGCGATAATCTGCAAATAATGGTCGGTGATCCGCGAAAGCAGCGAGCGCGCGGGAACATCGGCAACCGCCGTTATCGACGCATCGATTTCGCACTCTGCGCGCAGCGATTGGCCGAGGAATTGGATCGTCGGGTTTTCAATGCCATTGGTGAAATCAAGCAAGACGCTGTTGGGCCCAAAATCAGGGTCGGATTCCGGGGAGAGGTCCTCAATACTCGGAAAAAGCCTTTCACCCAGCATGCCTGCCCAAAAATTATAGGCACGGACATGCATACGGCGCTCATCCTGACTGATCGGAGGCGGCGCTTCCACTGCGCCGTCATCGTCCGGAAAGGCTGCATAGTCAGGAATTGAATCCCGATCCTGATCGCCAATTTCGCTATAATTCTGTAGGTTTTCCATGCTGCCCCATTGCGATTGCATCTATTCCACCGAGGTTTGCACCGCTCATGGTAAATATCTGGTAAATTCCTGCCAATCCCTTTCCGGTCCAGCGGGCGATGAGGCCCGAATTGCCATTCGGAGATGATTTCAAATATCAACCACATAGCCTTGTCATGACAAAGCTCTGCTGGTAATGGCGCGCGATCAATGAAAATGCATGGAGCTGACGTCTATCCATGTCATCGATGCCGCTTTAGCTCAGTTGGTAGAGCATCGCATTCGTAATGCGGGGGTCAGAGGTTCGAATCCTCTAAGCGGCACCACCCAGTTTCCCATTTCGGACAGTCTCTGCACCTGCCTCGATATGGCATAATTAATGCCCATTTATCCGTAGCTTACGTGAGGGTCGCCCATCGCCTCTGCGACCAGAGACCCCTTGTCGGTGGCGGAACGGTGCCAATATGGCCCATCGTCTCGAAGGGCCATTTCGTGGCTGTCAGATGCACATTGAGATTTTGGGCGAAGTGGTCAGGCGAACCCGAACATTTTCCTCTGACTCGGCCAATCCAGCGGAATGGCATTGGCGCGGGTGAGTTTGCGACCGGTCAGATCAACAGGCTGTGTTCCATCCATGATGGCTGCAATGATATCTGGCGCGAGCCACGAGATACGAACCAGCTGTCCGAGATACCGGCGGCTGTAATCTGAAAGTGCCTGATTGGATTTGTCTGTAAGCACTAGGTCTTGCGCTGCAAAGGCTTGCGCGACAAGCTTTTGCAATGTGGCATTGGGAGCAGGCTTGATGTTCGCGTTGGTAGGCGGGATGGTGAATTTCAGTTCACTGCCCTGCTTTGCCAGCTTGGCGTCAATGCTGACTTCTGACCGTTCTGCTTCATCCACGGTCTGGAAGCTTACGATGACCTGCTCTTCCCGGATTTGCACTTGGACCCGGTGATCCAGCAATATCTTGCGCTTCTCGTGATTGGCAGAATTCTGAAGCTGTCCCGCCATGTCGCGATGCATTGCCATTTGATCCTGAATGATATTGGGCTCGCCTGAAGCTGTCACGGTAAGCGTATTGTGCGGTCATCGGGCGTGTCCTTCAAACGTATCTGACGTGAATGAGAATTACCTCGCGCAGATAAAGCGTTGGGTGGCGCGGGGCGAAGTGGATCCGTCGAGACGGCGAATGGTGTGAGACAATTAAAAATCCGTGGACAAAGTGCGATCCCGAAACGCGCCATTAACCTTATTGATCTAAACCACCGGAAAAGGGGCACAAAGGGTCGATGCAAACGCAAATTCTCGGACTGGTAACACCGCTCATGGTGCTATTTTTCGCGGCGACATTCGCGGTGCTTTGGCGAGTAGGACGCATGAAGCGTCACGTGCTCGGCTATGGCATTGCCTTTGCCCTTTCTGCGGTGGGATTTCTGATCACCCATTTGCTGCCGGCTGATGCCTTCTACCTCTTCCATTTGACGCAGTTGTTCTACACTCTAGGCACGACGGTGATGCTGGTATCGGTCTGCGAGCGTGTCGGGCAGCGGCTTCATCTAGGAAGCATGGCGGTCGTTTACCTCATTAGCGCATTTGTGCTGGGAGTGGCTGTAAGCTTTTCCAACGAAGTCGGTTCCCGGCTGGTCATCGTCAATATGGGCTACGGTGTCATGTTTGCCATGGGCGTCACGACGCTCCTCACCGCGCGGCGGCGCAACGTGATCGATGTCGCGATCATCGCGGTCATGGCGTTTCATGCCGCCGATTTCCTCGTTAGGCCAACCTTGACCCTGTTGTTTGAGCAGTCGATTCCGGCTGAGGTCTATCGGGACTCGATTTACTACTCCCTCATCGGGCTCGTACTCGGGGTGAAAGGCGTAACCGCCGCAACGGTTCTGATCGGTGCGACGATCGCCGAATGGACGACCTCGCTGCGTGAAAGCAGTGAGCGTGATGCCCTAAGCGGGCTGTGCAACCGGGGTGCGTTTGAAGAATCGATGCGAAATCTTCTCCCACGTGCGCAGACGGAGGGACGCCCGCTCAGCTTGGTGGTGGTCGATATCGACCACTTCAAGAAGGTAAACGACATTTGGGGCCACCAGGCGGGCGACCAAGCGATCGCGGGCATTGGCAAACTCATCGGAAAGATGGTGCGTGGATGCGACACGGCTGGCCGAATCGGCGGGGAGGAATTCTGCATCGCGATCTGGAATTGCCCTAATAACGCCGCTGAGCAGTTGGCCGACCGAATCAGGCAGGCATTCGAACGTCTCAAGCATTCCGGCCTAAGCAACGATGTCCGTCTGACTGCGAGTTTTGGCGTGGCCACAGCGCGCGATGGGGAGACCTATGAGCAACTGTTCGCACGAGCCGATGCTGCGCTCTACAGGGCCAAGTCGAGTGGCCGAAACCGTGTCGAAAATGCCGAGGAACGCCATCTGGAAGAGCCCATGCCCGAGCCAAAATCAGAACTGATCGAGTTAAAGCGCGCCGTGGGCTGATCGATAGTCCGCTGGACACTGCTCGAGACCCTGCTTAGCGGGCTGCGCATAAACAATATGTCCTCGCTGTCGCGCCGCGCCACCGCTCTGGCCCAGCTTACACCAGATCCATGGGAATCCGCTGCGCTCGAATGGACGCTGACTCGGCTCTTCAAGGCGATAGGGTCGCACCGGATATTATGAATTGGATTTTATCGACCGTGTCACGACCGAAGTGAGACGCGTCAGGCAGTCTTACGATCTGCTCCGGATCCGGCCTGTTGATCAAGCCTTTCCAGTTCTTCTAGAATCCACGGGGTCACATCGCGATGTGCGTTCCTGCCGATGAATAGATCCATGTGGCCGTAATCGGGAATGATTCGCTGGCGGTACAAGGATTTGCCATTGTGCTCCGACAGCCAGACCCGCGTGCGCTGTCCGCTTTCAGGATAGAATATCTGGTTGGTAGCCCCCGAGAGGAAGCTGATTGGCAAGGCCAAACGACGCGCGGCGTCGTCATCGGTATAGGCCGGTTTGCCATCCGCGTTGACGGCCAACCCCTTGTGCATGATCTCCTGCAACTGTTTAAATGGTGACAGTGAGACGCGGCTGAACATGCTGCCTAGTGCCAGATGCGTATCATGGCCCAGCTGGCGATGGTCCCAGCTCGGGCCAAAGACACCGAAAACGCGGCGGCACGTCGGGTTCTTACATGCTTGGCCTTCAGGGACGGGCATCTGATAAGCGATCGCATCGATTTCGTAGTCGGCCTCTGTGCCTTGGCTAACGAAATCGATGTGTCCGTCCAGCAGCGAAATCTCGCCGAGCATGCCCGCTACGCCCAGATCAGCCTTCATATAGTTAAGCCAATCGGTCACAGGATGCAGGGTGAGCTGCGAAACGATGAGCGAGCGGACGTGTGTTACCCAGCCCGCGCCGATGCCCATCAACAGGCTCATCGAACCGACACAATGCGCCAATGCCTGAACGCTATCGGCCCCGGTCACTGAACGTATTTTCGCGATCGCCGCAGGCCAATCGTGGCGGGCTATATCGTCGATAGTGAATTCGGGAGGATGCTCGGTATCGTTGCCCGAATCCGAGCTAGCGCGATAGTCGAACAACCAGACGTCATAGCCTTGCGCAACAAGGCTCTCTGTGAGGTTCTCATCAACCGTCGGGGTGGCGAAGCTTGACGCGCGCACGGAAAGTCCCGGTGCCAGCACCAGCGGACCTCGTGCGCCACCGCGATAGCGGGTGAGGCCGATATTTACACCGTCAGCGGTTGCAACGACATGGCGCTCGGGCGGCGGCAGGTGCATTGTCCGCGGCAGTAAAGTTGCAGCATCCTTGCTCGCAAAATCGTTGAGCGTTGCCAGCATCCCGCCATAGGCGCGGAACACGGTCATCGCGAAGAAACCCGCAAATTTGGCCACGAAATAGGCCTCTATGGCCTTGCGGGCGCGGGGGATGAGATTGATGACATGGCCGACCAACCTGTCCGCATCATGGACCGTGATCGTGTTCAATTGCCGCATGAACTCGTCAATTCCGAGCTTTAGGACGCCGCGCCCTATCAGCTCGCCATTCGCATCGGCGCCGTGGCGAAGAGTGACAAAGAGCGTCGTCAGATCGGTCCAGGGATCCGACTTTCCGCGCTGCTCCAATGTCTTGAAACCATGGAAATGAATCGGACCATCTGGTCCTTCGAGCACCATGTCATAGAGCATTGTCCAGCTCTCTGCCTTGTCCGGATTGGCGACAAGCAGGCGGAAAACACCTTCACGAACCGGCAACGGATCCGGCGAAATTGCGCCCACCAGCACTTCTCCCGTTATCCGTGAGCGGTGCTGTGAGTCGTCGATCATGCGGTGGAGATTGTCGGTCGTGACCGTCAGCCGGAAGCTGCATGCGCCATTTTCCGCCTGTCCCCAGGCCGCGCCGTTGACGTAATCGTCGCGAATTCGTTCGACATGTCCGCAGGGACGATGGTGACAACCGGTGGCGCTGATATGGCCCGCCATGGTCTCGGTGAAAGCCAAACCCGGACTCATGGCTTCGGGATGTTCTTTGACCAGCTTGCGGATAGCGGCCTTGCCGTCATCGACAGCGCCGCTTTCGAAATGCTTGGACGCTTCGATAACCGCATCGGCGACCGGCCCCAGGGCATAGCCACCCACCCATTTGGCGATCGACTGCTTCAGACTGTCTCCATGCGCAACCAATTGCGGTTCAGCAGCCACCTCGGCTTTCGCAGGCGTCTCCTGCGCCAGGGGGGTTTCCTTGTCTAGCGCATAGTCGATGGTCCAACCCTGGCGCAGAGCCAGCTTTTCCACCGCGCGTTCGGCCACTGCTGTGATCGTCAGCAATGGATTGACCCCTACTGCCGCGGGGAGCGCGGCACCGTCACACACGTAAAGGCCCGGATGGACGTCTGTCCCGCTCGTGCCCGCGAAAACACGGCAGCTGTCGTCGACAACTCCTGACATGGCATCATCGCCCATGCCGCATCCCCCGATCGGGTGCACTGTGATCAGCTTGCGGCCCATCGGTTCGGA
>JAGXGT010000070.1 GCA_024636595.1 Sphingomonadales bacterium
CGGTCACGGATGTCGCAGACGACCGAAACCGGCACTTCCTGACCGACATATTCGGCATAGGATGAGGTAAGGGATCCGGGGTCAGCCGATACCAGACCACCAAATTCCACCGACCGCAGCGTGAACCGAACGTCAGAAAATTCCGGCCCGGCGAGTGGGCAGGCGGATCGTTCGATTTCTCCGTCAAAGGACAGGGGTTGGGCCTGGCCCTTCAGCGCTTCCTCTATGACTCCGCGCTGGATTTCTTCTCTGGTCGGGGCAGCGAGAGAAGATTGCCCCCACGCGGAAACGCTCGACAAAAAGATGGCGACACTTGCCGCCAAGGCCGTTGGTCGAAAAGCAGTTCGTGATCGCGTCATATATTTCCCCGTTTTTTTGACGATCCCGGCGCGACCCATGGAACCATCATGCCGGTTGTGCCGTCCCCGCGCTCAGCCGGGACGGCAGCCATCGCTCACAGACTAACCCTGATCGCCCCGTTGCTCGCTATTCAAATTCAGTGGCTCAACGAGCAAGTCCAGCTGGCTGGAACACCCGTTTTCGATCAGCACAGCCGCCGTGTCATCAAGGTCGACTGGTTCGCTATCCAGCACCACAAAATTCACCTCGACGGATTGCTCTGCACTGGACCCGAGCAGGCGATAGTTGGCACCGTCGGTTACTGGCAGAACATCCTTCGGCCATGCCTTTAGCGGATTGCCTTTACGCCATGCGATTTCGGTGACATTGCCAGTCGTCGGTTCAACAATAGAGGCCGTCGCCGATCCCGTATAATCGGGCCGCCAGACAACCAGTCCTTTCGGATTGGTAACACAGAATCTCCCGCCCTTGGTCACGTCGAGAAACCACAGATTGGGATTATTCGGCGTAACCACTGCCGCGCTGGTATCGCCGCGCACCGCTCCGGTTCTCGCCCGGCTGCTGCCGCGATTGTTGATGAAGCTCGACAGCCGGCCAGACGCGCTCGATGCCGATCCGCTTCCCTGTGCGAGCGAATAGGTTCCCGGACCTGACAGCACGCGCGTACCAGACTTGGTCAATATGGTGACCTTGTCCTGGGCCTTCAGCGTAATTTTCGCATCATTGCTCATTTTTTTGCCGGCCGGATAGCTGCTGGCCGATGGCCCGGTCGAGCGTACGACCATATTCTGTGCCATCGCCACGCTGCCTACGCCGAAAAGCAGAAAGGTGCCGAGCGCCGCTTTTGTAAAGCGGGATGCGATTGTGCCGGATTGTGCCGACAGTTTTTTATCCAAGTGCATAGCTTTCTCCATTTTTTGTCTTTTCCAGTCGTTTGCGCAAATTGGCGAGTCCCAAGTCTGCGCTATATCGCTTGATCATGGCACCCAGTGCCTGAATGGAAGCAGTATCACCCTTTTCATGGGCGGCTATGACGGCGGTCACTTCGGCGCGATCTTTTTCTTCCCAGTCGGGAACTGGTTCGAACACGTCCACCGGCGTGGATCGGCCACGCAGCGTGATCCGGCCCATCGGGCGGAACCAGTCGAGACCGGTTCGTTCCATCGCTTCCCGGCTCAGCAAGACTTTCGTCTCAAGAGTTTTGTTGGCTGCTTCCAGTCGGGCGGCGGTATTCATCGCGTCACCCAGAGCGGTATATTGGATGCGCCCTTCGCCACCGAAATTGCCGACGATCGCATCGCCATAGTGCATTCCGACCCGCGTTCTGCCGATCGGCGGCACGCCTTCGGGCACATTTTTGCGAAACTCCTCGCCGGCCAGATAGAGCGCGTAGGCCGCTTTCGCCGCGCGTTCGCCGTCATCGGGATAGGCGATCGGCGCCCCCCAGAAGGTCACCAGCGCATCGCCGACAAATTTGTCGATGGTCCCGCCATATTCCAGCGCGACCTCGCTCAATCGGTCGAGATAATCGTTCAGCAGAGTGGCGACCATCTCCGGTTCGATCGCATGGGTTAATTTGGTAAAGCCCTCGAGATCGGTAAAGACCGCGAATATTTTTCGCTTCTCGCCATGCAACGCCAGTTTGTCGGGGTCCTTCAATATCTCATTGGCGATCGATTTCGGCAGATATTTACCCAACGCACTTTGCGCGAAGGCCCGCTGTTTCGAATTGACGGTGCGTGCGGCCGAGCCGACCGAGGCATAGCCGAGCAACCACCCGACAGCCCAGCCAAAGGCAGGCAGCGAAAGTGTATCGATGCCGATATTCTGCAAGACGAAGGGAAAGATCAGAAAAAATGCGAACTGGCTGAGCAACATGAAACCCACCTTCAGCGCATTGCCAATGATCAGGGCAGACAGGCCTCCGCAGATGGCAACGATCAAAGCCCCCAGCCACAGAGTCCATGTCGGAATCGGGGCAGGGAGGTCGTCATTGAGCAACTGCGCAAGCATATGGGCATGCACTTCCAGCCCGATCATCTTGCCGTCATCGCCCTTGATATCGGCCAATCCACCGACTGGCGTTTCAAATCGATCGCGGTCAATGAAGTCGCCGCCGATCAGCACATGCTTGCCAGCGATGAAGGAGCCAAGCATGTCCGCAATCGCCGGATCAGCGAAGCTTTCGATCGGGAATTTGTCAAACACCGGCATGTCGGTCGTCGCCGGCACATGATAGCGGATGGCGCCGTCATTATTGGCAAATTTCGGGTTGGGTCCGGTCAGCGCAATGGCCATGAACGGCGGCGCCCCCGGGCTGTGCGGTGTCCATCGGCGCTGGACCCCGTCGCTGTCGGTTTCCAGCTTGATATTGGTTGGCTTCACGGTCTCGCTGCGTACAGTATCAAAAAATTGCTGAAGAAACTCATGCTCCGCAAATCCGATTTCCGGATTTTCCTTTGGGTCAGCATAAGCGAGATAGGTCGGAGTGTTCATATCCTTGAAGGCGGATATCAGCAGCGGATCATCATCCTGCGGCATCGTGAACAATATATCGATGCCGATTGATTTCGGATTGGCGGCGTCGATCGTTTCGAGCGCCTGTGCCAGAATCGTCCGGTCAACCGGCGACCGTTGGCCGGTGAGCTTCAGCGTGTCTTCATTGTAGACAACCAGGACAATATTTTCGTCTTTTTCGACTTCCGGTGCGAACACCGATGCGCGCAAGTCATAGAGCGCTCGCTCGGCTTCCTGAATAAGCGGCGTGGTCCAGCTGTAGCGCGCGACCAGCAGTGCCAGGATCATGAACAATATGGTCGATCCCAGACGGATCGGGCCAAGCTGATCGAAAAGACGGCGCAGCGTTTGCAGCACGCCTTTGGCGCCTTCCTTGACGTCGCGGTTATTGATGGCCGGGTCTGTCGATCTGGTGGTTTCGTTCACTATTTCAGCGCTGCTTTCGTTGTCGCGGCAGATGTCTCGCTATCGGTTGCGGGGCTCGCAGCGGTCGGTAAAAATGGACGGGCACCATCGCCGATCAAAGCAAAGCCGGACCAGTAAAAGGGGTGCGATGTGACCGGGTCGTCCATCAATTCCAGTTGAGATCGCCTGAGCGCCTCGGTGATCGAACGGCCCCGGCCGTCGCTGAACAATCCATTGATCAGTCTTTCCGTTGCGCGGAATTCATCCGGAGCGGGCCAGTGACTGGCGAGCACCGAACGCCCACCGGCACCGATGAAGGACTGGACCAGTCCATCCAGAGCGGTGCCGCCGCCGCTGCTGACACCGGCTTCGCGGGTTACCGCTATGCTGGCTTTACCCGCTGTATCGCAGGCAGAAAGGATGATGATATCGGCATCGAGCTTCAGATCAAAAATCTCATCGAACGCCAGAAGGCCGTCGGATCCAGCATCGCCAAAGGAGGTTACCAGAGCCGGCTTCGCCGGACAGGACGGACTGGGCGCGGTTACCAGGCCATGCGTGGCAAAGTGCAAAATCCGATAATCGTTGATATCATTCTTTGCCAGAATACCGGTGTCTGTGAACGCCGCCCCGGTTATCAGCTCGGAATTTCCCGCGCCGACCAGAGACTTTGCTTCGCGCAGTTCGCGATCGGAGATCGGGGAGTTCCACTGGCTGAGCGGCCATTGGCAATTGGCATCCTGATCCTGAACTTCACCGCGGACACTGGCGACCTTGGTGCTCGCCACGACCGGTTGATTGTTGCCGAGTCCCAAATATTGCTGCGAAGCATCGGATTGGGGTGCCTGCCGGGCATCGGCGAATGCTCGCGCCGACACCGCGGTGCTGATATTCAGGTTACGACCGAGCCATTCGACACCGGTAAAATCAAAGGGATCTCCGTCGGGCGCTTCGGTCCTGGTCAGATAGCGCCCCACCGACGCATCATCCGCGACGAGCAAGTTGACCGGTAGGCGAAGCATTGCTCCGTCCGGTTCAAATATCAGATGCTGCTTGCTGGCAAGCAGTCCGGCCACCGGTTCGAAAAGATCGGAATAGAGGCCGCGCGCCGTTTCGATGTCGAACGGATACGTCAAATTTCGTCCATTTTCGAAGATCGAAATCGAAGCACGGATTGCGTCAACCTTTGCGTCCAACGCGGCCTCTCCAAGGGGGACGCTGTAGACTTTGGCTGCTGATTGATCGGTGTAGAACATGAAAATATCGCCACCGATAATCGCCATCCGCATATAGGCTTCGGTGGGCTGCAGCGTCGCGCGCAACTCGTCCAGGCTGAGAAACCGATCGCCAACCACCCGATATTGCGGAAATTCGGAAAGTCTCACCTGCGTCAATTGCTGGCTTCGCTCCAGGGCCTCTATTTCGGACGCGAGGTCTTCGCGTTGGCTGCCGACCGAAGACGTCTGCTCGATGCGGCCCAGCGCCGCGAACCGTATCCGCAAGCGTTCGATGTTGCGGGCCAGATTGGTAGATTGCCGGAACAGGCGCGCCGTTTCATCGGTGCCGCCGCTCAGCTCGCGCGATAGCACGGCCTGCGTTTCGGCAACGCCCGGACGAACCAATATCTGCGATGCCTTGAAAAACTGCTCGGTCGCGCCCTCATCCGTTGCGAGCAGCCGGAAATAAGGCGCGAGTTGATTGGCCATGCCGGAAATCGCGCTGCGCTTGCCCAGCGAACTATCGACGACTTCTCCATATAGCCGGCGGGCTTCGGCCTCCTGTCCTCTGCGCAACAGAAAGGCGGCGAGGCGGGCTTTGGCCCCGTTTACGGCCCGCGTTTCGGGATATTGGACGCTGAGTAAATCCAGTCCATCGCGTAGCAATTGTTCCGCGTCGTTCATGTTGCCATCGGCTTCCGCCAGCAGCGATAGCTCTGCAAGTGTTTGGGCTCTCAGGCGGATGATCGATGTGACTCGGCCGTCGCGCACGGCGACAGCGCGATTATAAGCCGAGATCAGCGAATTTCTTGCCGTTGCGCGATCGCCATTTAACCGCTGTGCCGTGCCCAGAAGTTGCAAAGCCTGCGCATCGATAATTTCGGCGCGTTCCTGCGCGCTCAATTTCGTTTCATCGACGAAACCGAGCAGGTTACGGGTGCGGGCGCTGCCATTGATCCGACTGGAAATGGGCGTGGTAATTTCGAGCCGCTCGGTTAGCGCGAATTGCTCCACAAGCGACGTTTCGAGCGGCTTGTTGATCCGTTTGATCGCGTCATCAAACCGGCCCTGGTTGAGCAGATGGATCGCTTCAAAATTCCGTTGCAGCCTCTCGGTCACCGGGTCGGCGTCGTTCAGGGCACTGGCTTGCTCGAACAGTTGGTCGGCCTCGGCAAATTCACCCAGATTGGATTTTTGCAGCGCCCGGTTGATCAGATATTCGTGGGGGTTGATATCCTCCCCCTCCATTCCGGATGTCCGCTGTTGCAATGTTTCAAAAAAGGCAGCGGCCTCGGCATAATTGCCGCTGAGGTTGCGACGATAGCCTTCTGCCAACGCCTGGTCGGGTTTGAGCGTTGCGGCCTGCACTCGGGCAAAGGCAAACGGATCTTCGACCGATGTCGAGGCGACATCAATTTTGCCTTCGGCGATCGTGTCCTGCAAAATCGACTTGAGCGCCAGCAAGGTCGCGCTGTCATAGGCAGCCAGTCCTTCCGCGATATAGGTAACGCCGTCTTGCTGACCTACAATCTGCGAATAGGCAACCGGTTCTGCGGTGAGATGGCATGCCGTGTGACGAAAACCGCTGAATGTTGCCTGCGCTTCATTTGCGTCGCAGCTTATCGGGTCGGCGCGATAGGGTTTGATACGGTCGAGCAGATCCTGTGCCCGCGATCGGGACGAATAGACAAAACCAACCGGCCTTGCTGAATCGCGGCAAACCACCGCCCAGCTGCGGTCGAACATATTATTTTTGACTTTGCTTTCAATGCTGCGGTCCTGGACCTGGCACAATATGCCATCGCTGCTGCCGATCGGGAAACTGTCGCGTAACAAAGTTGGCGTGCCCTGGGCGAACACCGCTGCCGGGCTCGTCATCAGTGCCATTACCAATAATGATATTGTGCAGATCCCTGTCCGTCGCACGCACGTCTCCCATAAAATTTGGTGCGTTGGCAAGTCCCCTCAGACTTAGCCAACGGCGATCGCGACCCGGAACAGCTATATATCTACTACAATTAGCGAGCGAATCCGAGTCCGCTATAGTAAAATAACGACTCTGCCGTTCGATTAGGTGATTTCTGTCACATTCAGGGACGGTTTTTCGGATTTCCTACAAAAATACAGAAGCTTCGCTGGTTAAAGGCCGCGAAACTCTATGGCATCGCTGATCGGAATGCGGGACACTGCAAAATTGTTGATCGGCGCATCCGGATCACGATAACCGATCGCCATGCCGCAAAAGAAAATATGGTCATCGTCGATGCCGAGCAATTCCCGCATATAGCTGCCGTACATGGCCCATATTTCCTGCGAGCAGCTGTCCAGCCCCGCTTCGCGCAGCAGCAGCATCACGGTCTGCAGCCACATGCCCATGTCTGACCATTGCGGTGGTCCCATATATTTTCTGGTGTAGGTGAACAATTGTACCGGCGCGCCGAAACTGTCCCAGTTTTTCGCCATTTGCGCGACACGACCGGCTCCGTCTTCCCGCGCAAGCCCGATGCTTTCGAACATGTCCCGGCCCACGGCCCGGCGCTGCTCCTCGTATCGGCCATTCAGATCCTTGGGATAGATGGCGTATTCCATATTTTCGCCCATCGGCGCGGCCTTGGCTTTTTCTTTGATCTTCGCTGTGATGTCCTTGAGCGCATCGCCGCCGACGATCACCGCGCTCCAGGGCTGGGTATTGCCGCCGGAAGGGGAGCGCTGCGCCGTTTCCAGCACCGCTTCGAGCTTTGCCCGGTCGACCGGTTTGTCGAGAAACTGGCGTATGGAACGTCGGGAATTTACGGCTTCGGTGACGTTCATATTATCAATCCTCATCAAATAAGCCGGCCAGTTGTTCCACCATCGTGCCGCCCAATTGCTCGGCATCCATGATCGTCACGGCCTTTTTATAATAGCGCGTCACATCATGGCCGATGCCGATCGCGACCAGCTGCACGGGCGAGCGGCTTTCGATCCATTCGATCACCTTGCGCAGATGGTTTTCGAGATAGGCACCATGGTTGACCGACAGAGTGCTGTCATCGACCGGTGCGCCGTCGGAAATTACCATCAATATCCGGCGCTCCTCGGGCCGGGCGATCAGGCGGCTATGGGCCCAGAGCAGGGCCTCGCCGTCAATATTTTCCTTGAGCAGCCCTTCGCGCATCATCAGGCCGAGATTTTTCTTGGCATGCCGCCAGGGTTCATCGGCTTTCTTGTAGACGATATGGCGCAGGTCGTTGAGCCGTCCCGGATTCGCCGGGCGATCCGCCGCCAGCCAATCCTCGCGGGTCTGACCACCTTTCCAGGCGCGGGTGGTGAAGCCGAGAATTTCTGTCTTCACGCCGCAACGCTCCAATGTCCGCGCCATGATATCGGCGGAGATGGCGGCAATCGAAATCGGTCGTCCGCGCATCGAGCCGCTGTTGTCGATCAGCAGGGTTACAACGGTATCGCGGAAATCGGTTTCGCGTTCGATCTTGTAGGACAGGCTGTGCGATGGATTGCTGACCACCCGGGCGAGGCGGGCGGCATCGAGCATGCCTTCTTCCTGATCGAAGTCCCAGCTGCGGTTCTGCTGCGCCATCAGGCGGCGTTGCAGGCGGTTGGCGAGCTTGGTCACTGCGCCCTGCAGGCTGGTCAGCTGCTGGTCGAGAAAGGCACGGAGCCGGGTCAATTCCTCTTCGTCGCAAAGTTCTGTTGCGCTGACCACCTCGTCATATTTTTCGGTCCAGGCGGTATAATTGAAGCCGGGCGGCAGATCGGACATCGCCCGGTTGGGACGGACCGGCATCATGCCATCGTCGCCGGCATCGCCCAATTC
>JAGXGT010000071.1 GCA_024636595.1 Sphingomonadales bacterium
CTTTGCCGTTATCTACTGGTTCTACGAACAGCTGGAAAATCTCGGCCAGAGCGGTATGACCGATCCCAACCTCGGCGTGTTCACGGCGTTTCGCGCCGTCGAAGCCCGCAACAAGCGGATATTGGCCGCGCGCAGCCCACGAGGATGACTGCTGGACCTGGCAAGTGCGGACATGGCCGTTGGCAGGTCAGCCCTAGTCCAGCTCTTCTTCCCGCAACGCCTTGCGATCGAGCTTGCCGATCATGGTTTTGGGCAGGCTGTCGCGGATCACGACATCGACCACCCGCTCGTGCTTGCCAAGTTGCGGGTTCAGCCAGTTTTTGAGTTCTTCTCCGGTCACGCTTGCGCCCGGTTCCAGTGAAACATAGGCCTTGGGGCTTTCGCCTCGATAGGCGTCCGGGACGCCGATCACCAGGGCTTCCTTGACCGCGTCGTGCTTGTACAGCACTTCCTCGACCTGACTGGGAAAGACCTTGAAGCCGCCGACCGAGATCATGTCCTTCAGACGGTCGACGATCTTGATATAGCCATCCGCGTCGATCGTCGCGACATCACCGGTCCGCAGAAAACCATCGATAAAGACCTGATCATCTTCTTCTGGCAAATTCCAGTAGCCCTGCATCACCTGCGGTCCGGAGAATATCAATTCACCTGGTTCGCCTTGCGGGGCCGGTTTTGTCGGATCACCCTTGTCGACCAGCTTGACGAATGTACCCGGCACCGGTTGACCAATCGTGCCAGGCTTGTTGAGTCCTTCGTAAGGATTGGCGCTGACCACGCCGCAGCTTTCCGTGAGGCCGTAGCCTTCGACCAGTTTCGCGCCGGTCTTGGCCTCGAACTTTTTCTTCAGCTCCAGCGACAGGGGCGCACCGCCCGAGACACAGACCTTGAGCGAGGAAAAATCGGTCTTGTCGATATCGGCATGGTCGAGCAGCGCCTGATACATGGTCGGTACGCCGGGCATGGCGGTAATCTTGGTCCGGGAGATCGCCTTCAATGTCTGCTTCGCGTCAAAGCGCGGCAGCATGACAATCTCGCCCCCGCGCTGGATCGTCCGGTTGAGCACAGCGCTATTGGCGAATACATGAAAAAACGGCAGCACGCCCATCAGCCGGTCGACCTCATCGAGAAAGGGGTCGATGTCGTTGATCTGCCGGGCATTGGCGGTCAGATTCTGGTGGCTGCACATCGCACCCTTTGGCGTACCGGTGGTGCCGCCGGTATATTGCAGCAGCGCAATGTCCTTTTCCGGCTGGATATCGGGGGCCTTGAAATCGCCGTCATTGCTGATCAGGTCGGAAAACGGCGTGATCCGGTCGTCGTCGGGTTGCGGGCTGATTTCCTTGCGTTTGAACAGCGAATAGAACAGCGCCTTGGCCGGCGGCAGCGCGCCAGAGATGCTGCCCACCACCAGCCGTTCGAGGCTCGACTGTTCCAGCACCTCATAGGCGTTTGGAAACAGGGCCGTGGCGGAAAGCGTGAACAGGATTTTAGTGCCGCTGTCTTCCACCTGGTGGTTCAGTTCATCGACCGTATAGAGCGGCGAGAAGTTGACGACCGTCGCGCCGATCGCCATCGCGCCATAATAGGCGCTGACATAATGCGGGACATTGGGGAGATACAGGCCGATCCGGTCGCCTTTTCCGACGCCCAAATCCTGCAGCCCTTTGGCCACACGCCCCACGGCAGCCGCAACCTGGCGATAACTATATTTGCGGCCCATGAAGTCGAGCAGATTGGCATCGCCGCGCCGGCCTGCCGAGCGGAAGAACATGCCGGGCATCGACAACGGCGGGTAAACCTGATCCCAAGGGACGGGATGGTTATAATACGATTGCCAGATCGGAGGCTGGTCGGGATATGTTTCAGTCATTAACATTCGTGTAAGTGAAGCGGTGTGAACTGACAATGAAAATTCCCGGAAAATTCCCCAAAAATTCTGGCGAAAAGGCGTTGGTGATTTTCTTCTGCTGTTGCTAACGGAGACTATGAGCAGCACCGCATTGAAACCAGAAACGCCCGAGGCCGTGAAGGCTTCGATCACCTTCGTTTTTCTGGTGGTTCTGATCGATATGATCGGCTTTGGCATCATCATGCCGGTGCTGCCCGAGCTGATCACGCAGATCACCGGCGACAGCCTGTCCGCCGCCGCTGTCGATGCCGGCTGGCTGGCCTTCGCTTACGCCATCATGCAATTTTTCTTCGGCCCGGTGATCGGCAATCTGTCAGACCGGTTCGGGCGGCGACCGGTGTTGCTGGGGGCGCTGGGCGGATATTCGATTGCCTATGCATTGATGGGCTTTGCGCCGTCGCTGCTCTGGCTGTTCATCGCCCGGATCGTCGCCGGGATCATGGGGGCCAGTTTCAGCACCGCCTATGCCTATGTTGCCGACGTTTCCCCGCCCGAGAAGCGATCTCAGAATTTCGGTCTGATCGGCGCAGCGTTCGGATTGGGTTTCATTATCGGACCGGCGATGGGCGGTTTGCTGGGTGAATATCATGTGCGCCTGCCCTTCTTCGCCGCATCGGCGCTCGCCGCGATCAATCTAGTATTCGGTTTCTTCATGTTGCGGGAAAGCCTGCCGCAGGAAAAACGGCGGAAGTTTCAGATCGCCCGTGCCAATGCTTTCGTTGCGCTTAAAGGGCTCAGCGGACAAAACCGGGTGGTTCTGTGGTATGCTGGGGCGCTGCTGGTCTGGATGATTGGTCATATCGTCTATCCGATCGTTTTCGCTTTCTACGCCATTGAAGCGTTCGGCTGGAGCGCATTCACGGTCGGCATGGCACTGGCGCTGGTTGGTGTTGGCGCTGCCCTAGTCCAGGGCTTGCTGATCCGCTATTTGATCCCGCGCATTGGCGAGCGCAAGGCGGTCATTATTGCCGCTTTCAGCATGGCGATCAGCACCATTGCCTATGTGGTTGCCGGCCCGGAACAAGGCTGGATGATTTTCCTCGCGATTCCGGTCGGCGCCATGCAGGGGCTATTCCAGCCATCGCTCAATGGCCTGATGAGCAAGGCGGTCTCCGATGAGACGCAAGGCGAGCTGCAAGGGGCGGTTGCCAGTCTGCAGAGTCTGGGCTCGGTGATCGGTCCGCCGATGTTCACTGCGGTATTCGCGGCCTTTACCGTGGCCAATGCGCCCTATTATCTGCCGGGTGCGCCGTTTGGGCTAGCCGGATTGATAGCGCTGATCGCGCTGGCGATCTTCCTGCGGGGCTATGCGTTGCACTGCCACAGCAGCGGCGTCGAGCCGCCGCCGGATGCCAAGCCGGCAATCGGCTAAACCGCTCTGACTAGGCGGCGCTATACCAGGCCGTGCCGTCCTTCATTTCAAGCTGGGCGCGACCGGTATATTGCAGGTGCCGGAGCGTCGCCATCGCCTCGCCGCTGGCCATGCCGATGACATCGGGCGTGATCGGACGGCGGAACAGATAGGGGAAGCTGTCGACCACCCTTTTCGGGCTCTCGCGCAGGCCCTGCTCCAGATCGTCGAGCGCTTCATTATGGCGTTCGGCCAGCGCGTCGAGCCGCTGATGCGCACCGAGGAACGGCCGGCCATGGGCGGGCAGAATCAGCAGATCATTGTCCAGTTCGGCGCGGAACCGGTCGATGCTCGCCAACCATTCCCCCAACGGATCACTGGTCGGCTCGCTGAGCATGGTCGAGATATTGGAGGTGATCCGCGGCAATATCTGGTCACCCGAGATCATCACCTTGGCTGTGTCATCGATCAGGCAGGCATGTTCGGGCGTGTGGCCATTGCCAATCATCACCCGCCATTCATGGTCGCCGGTGCGCAGGCGCGTCCCTTCCTCCATCCGGATATGGCCGATCGGCAGGTCCGAGACGGCGCGGGCGAAACGCCCCCAGCCCTTTTTGGCGAAATCGTCGATCAGATTCTGCTCCCAGCCGCAGAACCGCCATTCGTCGAGCGCTTCTTCCGGCACGCCATCGCGCTTGTCGGCGAGCAGCATGCGGGTCAGCAGCCATTCGGTCCGGTTCATGTGTAAAGGTGCCTTGAACCGCTTGGCCAGCCATCCGGCGCAGCCGACATGATCGGGATGATAGTGGGTGACGATGATCTTGGTCGCCCTCTGCCCCTGCAGTGCGCCCGCTTCAAACAGATGCTTCCAGGCGTCGATCACCTGCGGCATGAACAATCCGGTATCGGCGATGGCAAATCCGTCGCTGCCGTCGGCGTGGCGGTCGGCCAGCACCCAGTTGTTGATATGACCCAGCGGGCCGGGCACCGGTGTCCGGGTCCAGCCGATGCCGGGCATCAGTTCGAAATATTCGCCGAATTTCGGCTCATATTCGCCAAGCGGATAGGTCAGTCCGTCCGACTCAATCGGATCAAAGCCGTGATCGGCGAGCATCGCATCATAAGCGGGCGGTTTTCGGGGTGCATCCATGGATCGGTCATAGACCGATGATCGCCGAAAGCGCAACCCGATTTAATTGATTGGTTAAACTGCTAGTGCAGAGTGTCGACTGCGGTCACTTCATGCCGACAATGAATACAAAAACCAGCGCCATGGCACCGAAGACGGCGATCGCCGCCAGCTTCATCAGCCGCAGTCGGCCGGGATTTCCCTCACTCATATTCGCCTCCCCATTGGTCAATATATGGGTCGTTGATAGACGATCAGCGATCCTTGAACAATGTTTCTGCCGTATGCTCTACCGGAGCGTCTTCTTCGTCCGATTCACCCGACAGCGCGGCTTCTGCATCACGAACCGCTTTGGCGCGCTCTTCGTGCAGTTCTGCAATCAGCGCTTCCTTGTCGCCGCCCAGCTTGGTGTCATCTGCCATTTCTGGTTCGATGCCGGCCTTTTTCGCGGCCTTGGCCACCACGGCATCAAGCTCGCGCTGCGAACAGAGACCGAGGGTCACGGGATCTTTTGGCGCGATATTGGCAATGTTCCAGTGTTCACGCTCGCGGATCGCGTTGATCGTCGTGCGGGTGGTGCCGATCAGCTTGCCGACCTGGGCATCGGAAATCTCGGGGTGGTTGCACAGCAACCATGCGATGCCATCTGGCTTGTCCTGACGCTTGGATACCGGTGTGTAGCGCGGTCCCTTGGTCCGGCGTATCTGATCGGGGCCTTTTTGAATGACCATGCGGTAATCCGGATCTTTCTCGGCCTTCTCGATTTCTTCGTGGGTCAGTTCGTGCGCCTGCACCGGATCGCGACCGGTATATTTGGAGCTGGCAAGATCATCGGCCATCGCGTTGACTTCAAGAATATGGATGCCGCAAAATTCGGCGATCTGGTCAAAGCTGAGTGCTGTGTTGTCGACCAGCCAGCTGGCTGTGGCATGCTGCATAAGTGGAGTTGCTTGTTCGGCCATGATGGCATCCTTCCAATAGCTGGCGCTTCCTGGCCAGCGGAATATAAAAATAAAGGGCCGCCCCCTTGCGGAGACGGCCTGTTGGAAGCTTATGTAGGTTATTTGAAGGCCGTCGGCAAGATATTTGGCTAGGTCCGCGCAAATATAGCCTTGGCAAGGATCCGGCGCGACATATGGCAGTCCAGCCGCAGATCCTGTGACACCAGGCCGTTGAAAAACTGGCTGGCGCTCGCGTCCCAGCTATATTTCGCACCGTGCGCGACACAATCCGCTGGAGCGAGCGTCAATGCACGCACTATCGCTTCGTCGAGATTAGCATTCATGGCGCCGCTTTCCGCCGTCAATATATCAATCGGACCGGTCACTGGAAAGGCCGCCACCGGTGTCCCGCAGGCGAGCGCCTCGATAATCACCAGACCGAAGGTGTCGGTCTTGCTGGGGAAGACAAACACATCCGCTCCGGCGTAATAACCAGCCAGCACCCTGCCCGATTGTCTGCCGGCGAAATGAACCTCGGGGTGGCGCGCTTTCAGACCGTCGAGCGCAGGCCCATCGCCGACCACCACTTTCGTACCGGGCTGATTGCTGTTCAGAAAGGCTTCGATATTTTTCTCTATCGCCACCCGCCCGACGTAGAGCTGGATCGGGCGCGCGCGATGCTGATATGCTGCTGGCGGCGGCGTATCCGGGCGGAAATTTTGCAGATCGACGCCGCGACTCCAGTGATGGACATGGGGCAGTCTCTCGCCGCGCAGCTGATTGCGAACGCTTTGTGTCGAGACCATGATCCTTTCCGATTTCTGGTGGAACCAGCGGATATAGGGCCAGAATATCCGCGGCGACAATCGGGTTCGCTTGGCGAGATATTCCGGGAACTGCGTGTGATAAGCGGTTGTAAAAGGACGCCCTTTTCTGCGGCACCAACGCCGAGCCTGGATGCACAGTGGCCCTTCTGTGGCGAGATGCACGGCGTCCGCACCAAAGGCCTCGATCCGCTTGCCGATGGTTCTGGCACGGGCAAAAGACAGACGGATTTCGGGATAGCTCGGTGCAGGGATCGAGCGATATTGGTCCGGTGAGATCACCAGAATCTCGTGTCCGCTTTTGCGCAACAATCCGATCACGGTATCCAGCGTTCGCACCACGCCATTGACCTGGGGATGCCAGGCATCCGTCACCAGCGCGATTTTCACGCCGCTTGCCCTATACCGCCGTCGACCGATTTCAACCGGACCGGCTGTTCTTCCCGTTCCTTGCGCGCCGTGATTTCGTCGGCCCAGTGCAGGATCTGCATCTTGCCGTCGTCGCATTCGACCAGAGCGGTGCAGCCCTCGACCCAGTCGCCATCATTATAATATTCGATGCCCTTGATCATCCGGTGTTCGGCGGTGTGGATATGGCCGCAAACCACACCATCGACGCCGCGGCTTTCTGCCGCCTTCGCGACGGTTTCTTCGTAGCGGCCAATAAACTCGACCGCATTCTTGACCTTGTGCTTGGCCATTTTCGAGAGCGACCAATAAGGAAGATCGAACCGGTTGTGCACCTTGTTGACCAGCCAGTTCAGGCGCATCAGAGTCACATAAGCCGCGTCACCGATCACGGCGAGCCAGCGATGCGCCAGCATCACCGTATCAAATTCATCGCCGTGCAATACCAGCAGACGGCGGCCATCGGCTGTTTCGTGGATCGCCGAACGGCGGATTTCGACGCCGCCGAAATTCAGTCCGGTGAACTGGCGAAACATTTCGTCATGATTGCCGGGAATATAGACGATCCGGGTGCCGCGCCGGGCCCGTTTCAATATCCGCCAGAAGATATCATTGTGGCTGTCCGGCCAGAAAAACCGCTTCTTCATCCGCCAACCATCGATAATGTCGCCGACCAGGTAGAGCGTGTCGCTATCGACATGATCCAGAAAATCGATCAGCAGATCGGCGTTGCAGCCGCGGGTGCCGAGATGGATGTCGGAAATCCAGATCGTCCGGTAGCGGGTCCGGTCCCGCGCGTGCACCCTAGGCTTGCGTTTGAGGCGCGCTTCGTAGCGGTCGACATCGAGCAGCGGAATATCGGCTTTGGAAAACGGGGGAAATTGCTTGGCCATATAAAACTCCCATGGAAACTATCCATGGACTGGCCTTACGCGCCGATTGTTACAGCCCGATTCCCATTTTATGAAGCTTTGGTGACGCAAAACCTAGGCATTCAGATATTCCTGCAGCTGAAATCGGAGGTGCGGAACCGCCCGATCGCTTGCCAGAAATTCAGCGACGGGCATCACTTGCCAGTCCTGACCCTCGTCGCCAAAGACGATATCGTCCACCATATGGCGCGCCAGACGACACACAAAGAATAGGGCGACATGGCCAGTCCCGCGCCAATTCGGGTAGGTCTGCACATGTTCAAATGCCTCAATCGCAATGCTTATGCCGAATTCTTCGTAGGTTTCGCGGGCGACGCATTCCGCACCGCTTTCGCCATTCTCCCGCCCGCCGCCGGGCAGATCCAGCATATCGGGAAACGGAATGTCCGGTTTGTTATCGCGGCGATAGACCAGAATATGATCATCGATGAACACCGCGACCTTCGCGCCGTGAAAATCAGGTTCGCCGCTCACGATACCATCCCGGTCATGAAAGCTATTCGACCATCAGCACGATCTTGCCGATATGATCGCCGGCTTCCATATGGGCATGCGCCTTGGCTGCGTCTGCGAGCGGAAAGCGCTCGTCCATCACCGGTTTCAGCTTGCCCGCTTCGACGTCCGGCCAGACGTGGCGGTGCAATTCGTCGGCGATCAGGGCCTTGCGCTCGGCCGACTGGGGCCGCAGCGTCGAGCCGGTCAGGATCAGCCGCTTCATCATGATATGGGCCATGTTGAGCGTCGCCTCCATGCCGCCCTGCACCGCAATCGTCACGTGGCGGCCATCTTCCTTCAGGCACTGCAGATTGCGCTGAACATAGTCGCCGGCCACCATATCGAGCACAACATCTACCCCTTGGCCGTCGGTGATCTTCTTGATCTCCTCGACAAAGTCTTCGCTCTTATAATTGATCGCGTGATCGGCACCGATCTGCTTGGCGGCGGTGCATTTCTGATCGCTGCCGCAGGTGACGATAACGGTCAGACCAAAAAGCTTGCCGAGCATGATTGATGTCGTGCCGATGCCGCTGGTGCCGCCATGGACCAGCACCGTTTCCCCGTCGCGGGCAAAGCCGCGGTTGAACAGATTGCTCCAAACGGTAAACAGCGTCTCGGGCAGCGCTGCGGCTTCCGCCATGGTAAGGCTGTCGGGAACCGGCAGGCACTGGCCAACCGGCGCCACGCAAAATTCGGCATAGCCACCGCCATTGGTCAGCGCACAAATCTTGCGCCCGATCCATTCCGGGCCGACTCCCTCGCCCAGCGCCACGACGGTGCCCGATACTTCGAGGCCAGGCAGCGGCGACGCGCCCGGTGGTGCGGGATAGAGCCCCTTACGCTGGACCACATCGGGCCGGTTGACGCCCGCAGCGGCCACCCGGATCAGCACTTCGCCGTCGCCGGGCTGCGGTACCGCCATTGTTACAGCTTTCAAAACTTCTGGTCCGCCCGGCTCGCTTATCGCGACAGCGGTCATTTCTTTTTGCAAAAGTTCAGATTCGATCATTGGATACCCCCAGGAAATGTGCGACCTCCCTTATTTGTTGCCCTTATTGACAGCAAAGCGCGGGCGGTCAACATTACCCTGCAGGAGGCATGTCGATTCATGGATGATGACGAAAATTTACCGCGCAACGCCAATGATCCGGTGGCTTTACTGGTCAAACAGGATCTCGACCCATTATCGGTCGATGAACTGGATCAGCGGATTTCCTTGCTGAAATCCGAAATAAGCCGTTGTGAAGCGAAGAAAAACTTCGCTGTTACCCATCGGGCCAGTGCAGAAAATCTGTTCAAAAAGTGATAAATGCTGGCTTTCGCTAAAGCATTTGTTAACCTTGTTTAACAATATTCAGGTTCAGACGTTCCAATTTGGACCGTATAGCAGGAGAGACACGAAATACTGGCAGCTTTCTCTAGCTGCTTGCAGATCCGGCCCGGGACGCCCTTGACGTTTAATGCCCGGCTCACGATCTAGAGTGCAAGCAATTGGGTAAAGCCCGAAACCGGATGACATCGCATCAGTTTCGGCAACAGGGGCATTAAAACCGCCCCCATTTTGGAGTAAAATACATGCCATCATTCGCGGAATCGCTCGAAAAAACCCTGCATCAGGCGCTGAAAAACGCCGCTGATCGCAGCCATGAATATGCGACGCTCGAGCATCTTCTGCTCGCGTTGGTCGACGATGGCGACGCTTCGCAAGTGATGAACGCCTGCGGCGTCGATCTGGGTGAACTCGAAGACGCCGTCATTCTCTATCTCGACAGCGAACTGGATTCGCTGAAGGTCGAGAAGGCGATTGATCCCTCCCCAACCTCCGGATTCCAGCGGGTTGTCCAACGGGCGATCCTGCATGTGCAGTCTTCCGGCAAGGATGAAGTCACCGGCGCCAACGTTTTGGTCGCCCTGTTCTCCGAGCGCGAAAGCTATGCGGTCTATTTCCTGCAGCAGCAGGACATGAGCCGGCTCGACGCGGTCAGCTATATCAGCCACGGCGTCGGCAAGGGCGGCCAGACGGCTGAACCTGCCGAATTGTCCGGAATGGATACCGAGCAGGAGAAGAAAGAGAAAAACAAGAAAGAGACGGCGCTCGACCAGTTTACCGTCAATCTGAACCTGAAAGCCGCCGATGGGCGGATTGATCCGCTGATCGGACGGCAGGCGGAAGTCGACCGGACGGTCCAGATCCTGTGCCGGCGGTCGAAGAATAATCCGCTCTATGTTGGTGAGCCCGGCGTCGGCAAGACGGCGATTGCCGAAGGTCTGGCGCTGCGCATTGTCGAAGAAAATGTTCCCGATGTGCTGAAGCCGGCGGTGATCTACTCGCTCGACATGGGTTCGCTGCTCGCGGGAACCCGCTATCGCGGCGATTTCGAGGAACGGCTGAAGCAGGTGGTTTCCGAGCTCGAAAAAATGCCGGACGCAATCCTGTTCATCGACGAGATCCACACCGTGATCGGTGCCGGCGCGACCAGTGGCGGCGCAATGGATGCGTCGAATCTGCTGAAGCCGGCGCTGTCCGGCGGCATCATCCGTTGTATCGGATCGACC
>JAGXGT010000072.1 GCA_024636595.1 Sphingomonadales bacterium
CCCTTTTCGGCCTTACCCCATGGTGGGGATGACAAAGGCATCCTTGTTGCCGCCATCCGCGGTTCCGTCGGGCCAGCGCTGGGTGATGGTCTTGATCTTGGTCCAGAATTTCACGCCTTCCATGCCGTGATGGTTGGTGTCGCCGAATGCCGAACGTTTCCAGCCGCCGAAGCTGTGATAGGCGACCGGCACCGGAATCGGCACGTTGATGCCGACCATGCCGACCTGCACCCGGTTGGCGAATTCGCGCGCGGCGTGGCCGTTGCGGGTGAAGATCGCGACGCCATTGCCATATTGATGCTGGCTGGGCAGTTTCAGCGCTTCCTCGAAATTCTTGGCGCGGACGATTTGCAGCACGGGGCCAAAAATCTCTTCCTTGTAGCTTTCCATGTCGGTGGTGACATGGTCGAACAGGGATGGTCCGATGAAGCAGCCCTCTTCATGGCCCTGCAGCGAGAAGCCGCGGCCATCGACGACCAGTTCAGCGCCTTCATCGACGCCTTTCTGGATCCAGCCCTCGACGCGCGCTTTTTGCGCCGGGTTGACCATCGGCCCGTAATGCGCTTCTTCATCGGTCGAGATGCCGACGCGCAGCGCCGCCATTGCGGGGATCATTTTTTCGCGCAGACGTTCCGCCGTGTCTTCGCCAACCGGCACCACAACCGGCAGCGCCATGCAGCGTTCGCCAGCCGAGCCAAAGGCCGCGCCGGACAGATCGTTGACCACCTGGTCCATATCCGCGTCGGGCATCACGATGCCGTGGTTCTTCGCGCCGCCCATCGCCTGCACCCGCTTGTTATTGGCGGTGCCTCGCGAATAGATATAATGAGCGACATCCGATGAACCGACAAAGCTGATGCCGCCGATTTCCGGATGATCGAGAATGGCATCGACCATTTCCTTGTCGCCCTGCACGCATTGCAGGATGCCGGCTGGCAGGCCAGCTTCATGCATCAGTTCGACCAGCCGCACAGGAACCGACGGATCCCGCTCGGAGGGCTTCAGGATAAACGCATTGCCGGTCGCAATGGCCGGACCGAACATCCACATCGGAATCATCGCCGGGAAGTTGAACGGGGTGATGCCGGCACCGATGCCGATTGGCTGGCGCATCGAATAGACGTCGATGCCCGGACCAGCGCCCTGCGTATATTCGCCCTTCAGAACATGCGGAATGCCGCAGCAGAATTCGATGACTTCGAGCCCACGCTGGATGTCGCCCTTGGAATCGGCGATCACCTTGCCATGTTCGATCGACAGCAGATGCGCCAGCTCGTCCATATGCGCTTCGACCAGTTCCTTGAACTTGAAGAACACCCGCGCCCGCCGCTGCGGGTTGGTGGCGGCCCATTCGGGTTGCGCTGCCAGTGCAGCCTGCACGGCGGTTTCGAGGACGTCAGCATCACCAAGATCGACTTTGCCCTGAATGCCGCCATTATTGGGGTCGAAGATATCGCTCTGGCGGGCCGCTGTTGCGGTTCCTCCGGAAGCCAAGACGTGGGTAACAGTGCGCATTGAAAGACTCCTGATTGCTTTTGCGGGCTATATGCTATTTACCGCAGCAATGCACAACCGCTATAACCCTATCTTTTATGGCAATAATGCGTGAGCGATGACCGCGCCGCCGGGCAGAACCGGCCGATGGCAGGAATCCTCACCCGACTTGGTGCGATGCTGTCGCTCGGAATCATGTTTGCCTTTGTCAAACTCGCTGGACAGCATGGCGTGCATGTCACCGAAAGCCTGTTCTACCGCCAGTTGACCGCGATGCCGCTGATCTGCTTCCTGATCTGGCGCAGCCAGCGCGGCTGGCCATCGATCGTCTCGAACAAGCACCGGCTGCATATGCTGCGTTCCGCACTCGGCATTTTTGCGATGGGCCTCAACTTCTGGGCGATGACCCTGCTGCCGCTGGCCGATGCCACAACGATCAGCTTTACCGTGCCGATTTTTGCCACCCTGTTCGCTGCCCTAATCCTGCGCGAGCAGGTCGGAATCCGGCGCTGGTCGGCTATCCTGATCGGCTTCGTCGGCGTGCTGATCGTGGTGCAACCGGGTGGCACGCTGATCCCCGCCTTTGGCGCCGCCGTTGCGCTGACCGGCGCGCTGGTCACGGCGGCGGTTACGCTGGTGCTGCGGATGCTGGGCCGAACCGAGACCAGCATTGTCACGATCTTCTGGTTTTCCGTCTATACCCTGCCAGCGCTGACCATTTGCGCCTTCATCTACGGTGGTGGCCATGATGCGAAGACCTGGGGATTTCTGCTCGGCATCGGTGTTTTCGGCGCGATCGGCCAGCTGTGCATCACCCAGTCGCTGCGCTATGCGCCGGTATCGACGATCGTGCCGATGGATTATAGCGCGCTGATCTGGGCTACCATCTTCGGCATCGCCATCTTCGGCCAATATCCCGGCCTGTCGATCTGGTTCGGCGCGCCGATCATCATCGGTTCCGGCCTGTTCATCGCTTGGCGCGAGCATGTTCGGGCGGGCAAGCAGACCATCGCGAGAGCGATCGAGAGCGTTTGATTTGTCGCGTACGGGGTCCTGCGACAGGCTCAGGACGAACGGATATTTTTCGCGAATGATCGAATTACCTGCCGTTCGTGTCGAGCGTAGTCGAGACACTTCCCGCAAGGCTTCTCGACTTCGCTCGAAGCGAACGGAGCAGACCGGGGCGCTGCCAAAGTTCGTCAAAGTTCGGGCCAATGAAGCATTTCGCGAGACACAGAAACAAGTCCTTGAAATCACACAAAGACATTAATTCACAAATATTTATGAGCCATATTTCATACTGATCATCTTTATGGCTTGGCACGACTTCGAAGACGCAACTCCGTTCGTCCCGAGCCTGTCGAAGGATCGCTCTGGGAGCGAACTGCGAGCGCGCCTGTGTGCCTCGCATTATGGTCCCATCGGCGCCTGACCGTTCAAACGGTATTGCACGAGATGGACTCCCGCCTGCGCGGGAGCACAGTAAAACCAAAAACTATACGCCAAACGCCCGTTTTATTTTCTGTGACCTTTGCCCCAAAGCCTAGAATTTTCGGTATTTTTCCGCCTCCAACATCGCGCCGAGTGTAACCTTTCGGCGGGATACATCTTTGGCCACGGTTGTTGCTCATGGGCGGGCATTAGTGCTGTCGTCTTATCCAGAGTGTCAAAGAGCCACGCCAAGGATAATATATCCGCGTGGTGTAGGAAAGAAGTTTGATCTGGCGAGGGAATGGATTGGCCGGACCGGATATTCAGCCGCCGACCCAAGAATGGAAGCTGGCGGTCGCAACATACGGTGGCGAAACAGAGTTTAACCTTATTGCGGAAAGAAGACAGCCAGGCCCTGCCCCGATTATCTTACGATCATGGTGGTCGAACCAATATATAGTTCAAAATTTATTTTGGCTTAACTCCCAACGCTTATGACCGTAATTCTCGAAGGGATTGTGCAAAGCGGGGTAAGGTAAATGTTGTTCGAGGCGGCAAGCAAACATCACAGTGAATCCCTCGTCCTAACCGAACGGGTTGGTGCCATTTCTTCCAACAGAATCACCAAACCATTGTTCCGACCTCAAGTGCAAATTTTGGCTCGGTCGAGAAGCACCCGGGCGGTGATTGACGAGGGCTTCCGATTCTTCGGGACCTTTGTCTGCCGCACTACAGCCATCACAGGGCCCGTGTAAGCGATGATGACCTCGGATGAAATCAAACAGATGTTGGACGCGCTGCCGCTTCCCGTGTTCGCGAAGGCTGCTGACCATAGCTGGATTTACGGCAACCAGGCTTTCACCGATTTAATCGGTCTGGACGACTTCATCGGGCGGGACGACACAAGCCTGTTTGACGAAGAACAGATCGATATCTTCTGGAGAGAAGACAATCGCGTATTCGGTGGTCAGCCAAGTACGAGCTTCGAAGAAATTGGTGAAGGCACGTTCGCACTGACGCGAAAATTTCCGATAACTTTGGAAGATGGAAAGCCCGGTCTTATCGGTCTCATTATCGAAGCCGTGGCAAGCCCGGACGATTTGAGGAAAACCCGTTCAGACTACAAGACCGCCCAGGAACAGAATAATCTTCTGATATCTCAGTTGCAGGGCGAGGCAGATGGCCACGCCAAGCATTACGAAAAACGTTTGCGCGATCTTGAGCGAGAACGGGAGACCGCCCAAAGCCTGGCCCAGACCGATCCGCTGACCAAAGTCGGGAATCGCCTTGGCTTCCAAGCCGACCTGCAAACGCTCTCCAAGCGCTATGACGAGGTGTCCGGCTCCTTCACGCTCGCCTATATTGATTTCGACAATTTCAAGCATATAAACGATACGTTCGGACACCGGATGGGTGATCGGCTGCTTTGCCAAGTGGCCGAAAGGTTGATATCTATCGACACTATTTTCTCCGTGTCTCGACTGGGAGGCGATGAATTTGCCGTGCTGCTGGAGTGCGCCGAGCAGTCGACCCAGCAGGTTGAGGAACAGCTTCAGAATATGGCCGAATTTGCCTTTCGGCCGATCACTGAATTCAAGCGGGAAGTAAAAGCATCGGGGTCGCTAGGTTTTACAAGATACCCGTTCGACACAAAGAATCTCAGCGAGTTGAAACATTATGCCGACCTTGCCCTGATGAAGGCCAAGAATGCCGGCAAAGGGCGTGTTCGAAAATTCGAGACTTCGGACCATTCGGATGATTTGCGGATGCGACAGCTTGAAGCGGGCCTAAGAACGGCGATCAAGCAACACGATATCTCGGCTGTGTACCAGCCGATTTGTGATGCAGATGAGAAAAAAATTCAGGGTGTAGAGGTCCTGGCCCGCTGGACGCATCCGGAACTCGGCTCCATCGCGCCCGACGAATTTATTTTCATTGCCGGACGATTGGGCTTGCTGGTGCATATGGACCAAATTGTACTCAGGCGCGCATGTAATGAACTGGCCGAGTTCCTTGAAAACGGGAGTATCGAATATTTCTCGGTCAATGCGAGTCCCAGCGATGTTGCTTCGCTTGGTTATGCAAAAAACTTCCTCAGCACGCTCGGGGAATTCAAAATCGACCCCAGCGCGGTACTGATCGAGATTATCGAGACTGCGGTCATGGAAAAGTCGCAAACTGCGCGTGACAACCTCGCAGAATTGAGCGCCGCGGGCATCAAAATTGCACTGGACGACTTTGGCAGCGGTTATGCGAATTACAGGACCTTGCTGGACCTTCCCGTGAATGTCCTGAAAGTTGATCGCTCGCTGATCAACACGATCAACGACAAGCCACACCTGATCGATTTCCTCGTTTCCATCCTGCATATGGCCCAAGCTCTTGGCGCCAGCACGGTATGCGAAGGTATCGAAACCGAAGAGGAGAAGATACTCGCCCGGACGCTTGGATTTGATGCGTTGCAGGGGTTTCTGATCAGCAGACCAATCAGCGTTAACGACCTTAGGGAAGCGATCCAGCCGCAAGCGGCGACTCAGGCGTCGATCGGGCGGCGGCGTGCCTGATGAGTTGGCTGGCTGCGCGATCCCCAAATTCAACGCTCCCCTTGTGCTGGCTATAAGCCAATACTAACCCTCCACCCACACCGCCATCCCGATCATGAACAACGTCTCGGGCTGTCCCCGCCGGCGGGGCCGTGGTCCCCTTGCCATTCTGTTCGATATCCCTGATCAGCCACTGCATCTCCCTGATCTCCTTGTGCTGGGTCCGGAGGATGCCGAATTTCTTGTATTTTGCGCCGCGCAAATAGCGCCAGGCGTGACCTCTTGGTCTATCGGCAGAGTTCTGTTCCGATTGTTAAAGAACCTGGCTTTCACGAGGCGAAGAACCGGTCGAGAGCATTTGGAATTGATGTTGTGCAGGAAAGCGAATTCGCTGATCCAACGACCCGATCCGCCCGATATGGGCTCAGGAGACAGCCACCGCATGCGCGTCCCGCTATCCATTGCCCGATCGGAACTTTTCCTGTTTTGGTCCGTTGATTTTATTCATCGTAGCAAACATGAGGAGAATGAATCATGGCAGACGATATCAAAGAACCGCGGTCCCGATATGGCTGGGCCTGGGCAATCATCACGATCGGGATGTTTCTCGGTCTGGTTTTCTGGGTTTTCAATCTCGGCGACGAGTTGAGCGATACGCCTCCGACGGTAGAGGAGCAGATGACTTCGGAACTGGCAAATCCGCAGGTAATCACGATCGATATCACGCCGGACCCGATCGTCGTGAAGGCGACCGAAATGACCGCTCTGGCTGATCTGGTTGGTTCCGAACAAATTACCGATCTGGTCGGCCGCGCCGTCGATCTACAAGCCGTTCCGGTGGAATCGGTTGTCGGCGACATGGCATTCTGGATTGGCGACAGTGCCGACAGGCGTGTCTATGTCCTGTTTGATCAGGTACCTACACCGGATACACCGATCGAAGGCAAGGTCGATATTGACCGCGGCGACCGCGTCAATATCAGCGGCGAAGTCCGCAGCGCCGACTCGATCCCCGAGGGCGTGACCGCCGATATACCGCAGGGTGTGGAGGCCTATATCTATGCAACCAGTCTGAGCGAGGTGGAGCAGAACGGATAGGCAAACGGCCGGTGCCGCAGCTATGCGCCAAACAGCTTAAACCCCATCCAAAGCGCCATCCCCACCATGAACAGATTCTCGGTCAGCGAGATAAAGCCGAGCGGGACGTTGCTATCGCCGCCGACGCAGGCGCACTTGAGTTCGCGTTTCTGGATATAGACGGCGTAGATTACCGAGACCGCGCCGATTGAACCGATGAACAGCGCCACGGGAATTGCCAGCCACAGGCCGACGCCGGCGATCATCAGTACGCCGGCCAATCCCTCGCCGAACGGGTAAATATAACCGTAGCGCACCCAGCGCTTGGCGAGCAGGTCATAGTTGAGGAACATGGTCGAGAAACTCTCGATATCGCGCAGCTTCAGATAAGCGAGACCGCACATCGAGAAAGCGACAAACCATTCCGCTGTCAGCACCGAAAGCCAGGCGCCAATGGCGACAAATGCGGCTGCCAGTGCCATTAGGAAGGTCATGGAGAACAGCGCGATGACCGGTTGATAGCTGGTGTCACTGCGCTCCTCTTTCGGTTTGTCCTTGCCGAAAAACACCCGCAGCGCATCATAGCCGCCGATGCGATCGCCATCGATGAAGGTCTGGGGTGTGGTTTTGACATCATGCTTCGACTGAAACGCATCGGTTTCCTCGCGCGTGGTCAGATGATGATCCTCGACCGTGAAGCCCTCACGCTCAAGCAGATCCTTCGACTTCAGGCCGTAGGGACAGATATGCTTTTCCATCACCATGCGGTGAAGACTTGCTATCTTGGCGGTTGCCATTTGTTCATTCCTTTTCGTGCATCAATTGAAAAATATGCGAGGCCGAGCAACTGATCAGTAGAAAGCCGGTCATGGCTTCCATAGCCGCGATAAACTTCAGGTGCCCGAGCGGTATGATATCGCCGAGGCCCAGGGTGGTGAGATTGACCAGCGAAAAATAATAGATCGCCATCCATTCATCCGGCAACGTGCCGCGAAAACCGCCCAAGCCCGCTTTTTGGGACAATCAGAAGGTCACCGCAAACACACCCGCTGCCAAAATCTGGCCGATAGTCGCCGCGGCAAGCATCAACAGAAAGCGCAGCATGTCCGGGAATGGCGCCGCGACGACAGATCGGTGCGCAGATCGCAGCAAGCCAAAATGAATGCTCCCCGCGACCAAGATGGCTGCAAATGCCAAGACTATTTGCAATAACACTTGCCGCTCCTAACCTTCACCTTAACCTTCATCGGCCGGATTTAGCTTGCCTTCAAATTTGGGTACCGGACGCGCCAGTGCGTCTGCTTCGGTGGTTGCCTTGCCGTTCTTGCGGATGTCCTCGATCAGCCATTTCATTTCCTTGATCTCGCGGCGCTGCGCCTTGATGATGCCATCGGCCAATTCCCGCACGCGCCTGTCCTCGATATTGGCGCGTTCGCTGGTCAGGATCGCGATCGAGTGATGGGGGATCATGGCTTTCTGCCAGGCCTGATCGGAAATCGTGTCTTGCGACCGGACCAGATAGAGCGAACCGGCAAACAACAGCGCCGCGCCGCCCAGGATCATCGCATTCTTCTTTTTGTCGGTATACATGCCGAGCATGAACAGCAGCATGATGATGGCCATCGCGCCGCCCATGTACAGCGCCATCCAGGTGCGGGTTTCGCTAAAGAACACATGATCAAGCGCGTAGGTGTTGAGATACATCAGACCAAACATCACCAGCGTCGAGACCGCGATCATTATGATGAATCTTGTATATTTCGACATAGTACTCCTCCTTGTAACAGATTTCGATTTATACCCTATAGGGGTATTATACGTGCGACTGCCAGAAAAGTTCCCTGTCAATTCTGGCGCAAATAAATTGCGGGCTTGGACCATTTGCGGCTCAGAAGCGGTGGCTCGTTCCCTCGCTAGAGCTGCTTGCGCCGGAGCCGCAGCGCATTGCCGATCACGGATACCGAGGACAGACTCATCGCGGCGGCGGCGATCATCGGGCTGAGCAGGATGCCGAACCACGGATATAATATCCCCGCAGCGATTGGCACGCCCAGCGCGTTATAGAAAAAGGCGAAGAACAGGTTCTGCCGGATATTGCCCATGGTAAGCTGGCTGAGATGCCGCGCCTTGGCGATGCCGCCTAGATCGCCCTTGACGAGGGTGATGCCGGCGCTTTCCATCGCAACATCGGTGCCGGTTCCCATCGCGATGCCGATATCGGCCTTGGCCAGCGCCGGGGCGTCGTTGATGCCGTCGCCGGCCATCGCGACCCGTTTTCCTGCAGCCTGCAACTCGCTGATTACGCGATGCTTGTCTTCGGGCGAAACGTTGGCGTGGATTTCATCGATGCCGATCATCTGGCCGACTGCCTGCGCGGTTGCTTCGGCGTCACCAGTCAGCATCACGACATGTAGGCCCGCTTTGTGGAGCGCCTTGATCGCTTCCGCCGTTGTCGCCTTAACCGGGTCGGCGACACCGATCAGACCGGCCGCCTTGCCGTTGACCGCGACGAACATCACCGTCTGTCCCTGCGAGCGGCCATCATCGGCTTTTGCCGCCAGCTCCTCACTGTTCGCGCCGAGCCGTGCCATCATCTTTTCATTGCCGATCGCGACCCGTTTATTCTGGACAGTCGCTTCAACTCCCTCACCGGTGACCGACTGAAAGTCGCTCGCTGCCTCGAATTGCAGACCTTTGTCTCTCGCGCCTTCAACAATCGCGGCGGCCAGAGGATGCTCGCTGGCGACTTCGATAGCTGCAACCATTGCGAGCAGTTCGTCGGGTTCAAATCCGCTTTCCGGTTCGACAGAGACCAGCTTGGGTTTCCCTTCGGTCAGCGTCCCGGTCTTGTCGACGACGATCGTGTCGATCTTTTCAAAGGTTTCGAGCGCTTCGGCATTTTTGATCAGGATACCATTTTGCGCGCCCTTCCCGGTGCCGACCATGATCGACATCGGGGTTGCGAGGCCCAGGGCGCAGGGACAGGCAATGATCAGAACGGCGACGGCGTTGACCAACCCATAAGCCAGCGCCGGCTCTGGTCCCCATATCGCCCAGACCAGGAAGGTTATAAGGGCGACCAGAACCACGGTTGGTACGAAGAAGCCTGCCACCGTATCAGCAAGCTTCTGGATTGGCGCGCGGCTGCGCTGGGCGTCGGCGACCATCTGGACAATTTTTGCCAGCAACGTGTCCTTGCCGACGCGCTCTGCGGTCATCACGAAGCTACCGGTCTGGTTGACCGTGCCGCCGGTGACATCATCACCTTCGGCTTTCTGCACCGGAATCGGTTCGCCGGTGATCATTGCCTGATCGATCGTGCTCGAACCTTTGGCGATGGTCCCGTCGACAGGGATTTTCTCTCCGGGCCGGACGCGCAGCTGGTCACCCGACTGCACCTGATCGAGCGCTATTTCTTCTTCCGAACCGTCCGCATTGATCCGCGTGGCGATTGGCGGGGCCAGTTCGAGCAGTGCGCGCAGGGCGCTGGAGGTCTGGCCGCGCGCTTTAAGCGCGAGCACCTGTCCCAGCAGCACCAAGGTGGTGATGACGGCGGCGGCTTCATAATAGACAGCGACAGTGCCTCCATGGCCCCGAAATGCCGCGGGGAAGAGGCCGGGGAAGAAAGTCGCGACCAGACTGAACCCATAAGCCACCGCGACGCCGAGGCCGATCAGCGTGAACATGTTGAGGTTCATGGTTTTGAGCGATTGCACCCCGCGGACAAAAAACGGCCAGGCGCCCCAGAGGACGACCGGGGTTGCCAGCAGCAGCTGTATCCATGTCGCGGTACCGGGATCGAACCAGGATTCAAACGGCCGTCCGGGGATCATGTCGCCCATGGCGTATAGGAACAGCGGCAGGGAAAATACCGCACTGACCCAGAAGCGGCGGCGCATATCGATATATTCGGGATCGGGGCCGCTATCGAGCGCGAAGGTTTCGGGTTCCAGCGCCATGCCGCAGATCGGACAGGAGCCCGGCCCTTCTTGCCGGATTTCCGGATGCATCGGGCAGGTGTAGATCGTGCCTTCCGGGACCGCTGCCTGCGCCGCTGTCGGATCAGGCGAGAGATAGCGATCCGGATCGGCGACAAATTTGGTCCGGCAACCGGCGGAGCAGAAATGATAATCCTGATCCGCATGGTGCGCGTGATGTTCGGTCTTCTCGGGATCAACCGTCATGCCGCAGACCGGATCCTTGACCGGCGCGGCACCATCGGCATGAGCGGGATTCGGAGAATCGGCCTCGGTCATAATTGTGCTTTCAATTTTCCGCTAACCCAGCGCTTGATTGGAATGAAGACGATCGCGATATACCAGCCATAAGCAAAGCTACCGATTGCACCGGCAAAAAAGCCGGTCAGGGTGAGCCATTCAAACCCCGGAAGCAGCGGTGCCCAGGCTTCGTGCATGTGCATCGATTGCGGAGCCATCAGGCCAAAGATTATGCAAAGAAGATAGGAGATCAGCAGAAACAGACCGAGTGTCCAGCCCCACAGAAGGATTGATGATCTAACAGTTAGCTTGGTCATGATGATCTCCATTTCCGTTCAGGTTCATATACCCTGTGGGGGTATATGAACCTTTGCGAGGCAAGAGTCAATATACGCGTTTGCCCGGCGTGCGGCATGGCCGCGACAGCGCGAACCAAAAGCCCCACATCGCTGGAGCGGCGACGTGGGGCGGGCTGGTATATTATTGCAAGGCGCGGGGCAAAAGCGATCCGGTCTTACTCAGGCTCTTGATCCGGCGTTTCCGGCTGCGCCATAGCGTCATGGTCCATCTTAGAATGGTCCATCTTAGAATGGTCCATCTCAGAATGGTCCATCTTACCATGATCCATTTTGCTATGGCCCATTTTACTATGGTCCATTTTGTCGCCTTCCATCATATGGCAGGTTTTCTTGCCGTCTTTGTCGGTCATGCAGCAATTCATCTTGCCATCATCCGTTTTCTCGCACTTTTGCCCGCCCTCATGATGCTCGGCAAGAACCGCGCTGGGGGCGCCCAAAGCGAAGATTGCGGCGGAGATCGAAAGTGTAAATCTGTTCATTTTCAGTTCCTTTGGCGATTGTGACAATTAATTATAACTCGCGAATACGCGCTGCCCCTTGGGGCCAAAAGCGATTACCTGATAGGGCTGTTTAACATCCTGATATTCCATGCCGGGCGAACCCACCGGCATGCCGGGAACCGCGAGGCCGGTCACATTTTCCGGTTTTTCGCGCAGCAATTTCTGAATCGCTTCGGCCGGGACATGGCCCTCGATAACGTAGCCTTCGACTATCATCGTGTGGCAGGCGCGCAAATCGTTGGGCACCCCGTGCAGATCCTTGACCATCTTCATGTCGGCATTTTCTGCATTCACTTCGGCGTTCAGACCAGCCGATGCGTGATCCGCCCATTCCAGACAGCATCCGCAGCCGGCATCGCGGTACATCGTGTAGCTCGCCGCCTGTGCTGCAGTCGAACAGGCCGCCAGCGACAGCAACAACAGCCCGGCTGCACTGGTGTCCCTCATTGATTTAGCCATAGCTCCGATCATCATTCTTTCCTTTCACATACCCATGTGGTTGGGACCCATAGACATTTCCGCACCCCAATAACCTTGAAACAATAAAGCAGCGGCTATTCCGGCGATAACGATCCTCAGCAAGCTGCGGTCAGATTTCGCACGGTGGACGAGGATTGCTGCTACGACCCCTGCAACCGCGATGCTGGTGCCGGTCCAACGGTGTAGCCCAAGCGTTTCCGAACGATCGAACATTCTGATGCCCCCTGCGAGCCAGCCCAGCACGGTCGCGATTACCCCGCCTCCCGCGCCGGTATAGATAAGAAATCGTACGGTCGGCTCCAGTCCCGAGGCCGGACGCGCGAATAATATGAGTTCGGCAAGCCCGGCGGCCAGAAATAACGCAATCGGAAAATGGACGAGAGCGGGATGCAGTCGACCCAGAAAATCTGTGGGACTGAAGGCTAAGCCTTCGAGATGTTCATCCATCATCTCGTTGTGGCTGTCTGTAGACATAACACCATCGGTTGCACTTGAACCATTTCCCCCTGCCGCCGGCACTTCAATTCCGCCGTCGTGGCCTGTCTCCGCAGCCTGTTTCATTTCCGCGATTTCGGCATCGCTCATGTCCTTGCGATGAGCTTCGTGCGCACTAGCGGCGGGCAGCGACATGGTAACGATCAGCATCAGCATCAGCGAGGCGAGCCACCTGCTCACCGTTTCACTTTTTCAAACAGATCAATCAGTTCGTCAAATTTCTCTTTTTGCTCGGCGGGGCTGCCGGTCGCTATCGCCTCGTTGATGCAGCAGGCGGCATGATCTTTCAGGACTTGGCTCTCGACCTTTGCCAGAGCCGATTTCACCGCCTGCACCTGATGCAATATATCGATACAATAACGGTCGTCGGTGATCATCTGGGCGATGCCACGCACCTGCCCTTCGATCCGGCGGAGCCGATTTATTTTCTGATCCACTGCACCTTTGGCCATGTTTTCCCTCTTGAAAAAATACCTTATAGGGGTATATGGTATTTCAAAGGAAAAAGCCAACATGAAATTCTCCCGTCGACAATTAATTGGGCATTCTGCGCTTCTGGGCGCTGCTGCTACTCTACCGATGCCCGCCTGGGCCACCGGCAACATGGGGGGCAAAATGGGTGGCGCTGTCCGCAAGGGCATCGATCAGGTTTCCGGTGCCAAAATCGATCTGCATATTGCGGAAGGAAGCTTTTCCACCGGCGGCCGCTCCGGCCACGCGATTGCGGTGAATGGCACGGTCCCGGGGCCGCTGATCCGGATGAAGGAGGGCGAGCCAACCCTGCTGTCGGTGCACAATATGCTCGATGTCGACAGTTCGATTCACTGGCATGGCCTGTTGCTGCCATTTCAGTTTGACGGCGTTCCAGGAATAAGCTTTCCCGGCATCAAGCCTGGCGCGCGGTTCGACGTGCCTTATACCCCCCGGCAGTCGGGTACCTATTGGTGGCACAGCCATAGCGGGCTGCAGGAACAGGCCGGCCATTATGGGCCGATCATCATCGACCCCGCCGGACCCGATCCGGTGCAATATGACCGCGAGCATATCATTTTGCTCAGCGAATTCACGCCGATGCACCCGCACCAGATCATGAAGAAGCTGAAAGTTGCCGAGGGCTATTTCAGCATGCAGAAGACGACTGCGACCGATGACTATGCTTTGAGCGGCGAACAGCGGCGGATGTGGGGCAAGATGCGGATGATGCCGACCGACATCGCCGATGTTTCCGCTCCGACGTACACCTATTTGATCAATGGCCATGGCCCGGATGACGGGCTTGAGTTGCCGTATCAACCCGGTGAGCGTGTAAGGCTGCGGATCATCAATGGCAGCGCGATGAGCTTTTTCAATATCCGTCTGCCCGGCCTGCCGATGACGGTCGTGCAAGCCGATGGCCAGAATGTGCAGCCGGTTGAAGTCGATGAATTGCAGATCGGCGTCGCCGAAACCTACGACGTGATTGTTACGCCGACGGCCGACGGTGCCTTTGCGCTGGCGGCCGAAAGCATGGATCGCAGCGGTATGGCGCAAGCGTCGCTGACGTCGCAGCCGGGCCGCAAGGCGACGTTCCCGGCGCTGCGCGATCCGCCGCTGCTGACGATGGCCGATATGGGAATGAATCATGGGGAAAATCAGGGCGATACCGGTCATGGTGCGCATGGCAGCCAGGCTGCTAAGCCAGAGGATCATGGTAACATGAACCATGGTGCGACGGCGTCGCCAGCGCCGCCCGCAACCGATCACAGCGGTCATGACATGAGCGCGATGGCCACCGGCGAAGACCGGGCCGGACAGGATATGGCATCGATGAATATGGATATGGGCGGGATGAATATGCGCGACACCAGCAAGCTGCCGGCCGACGTCAAGGTTGGCCCGGGCATCGATATGGTATCGATGAACCCCGTCGACCGCACCGGCTATCCTGGGCTTGGGCTCGATGATGTGCCGCACCGGGTGCTCAATTACCGCATGCTCAAATCGCTCGAGATGGATCACAACAAGCGCGCTCCCGACCGCGAGATGGAATTGCACCTGACCGGCAATATGGAGCGCTATATGTGGTCCTTCGATGGCAAGAAGATGAGCGCGGTCGGCGATAAACCGATTCGCTTCGGCTATAATGAACGGGTGCGGGTCAAGCTGGTCAACGACACGATGATGGCGCATCCGATCCATCTCCACGGCATGTTCTTTGAAGTCGTCAACGGCCAGGGCCATCACCAGCCGAAAAAGCACACGGTGATTGTCCAGCCGGGCAGCAGCGCAACTTTTGACGTGACCACCGACGAGCCGGGTGACTGGGCGTTTCACTGCCATCTGCTCTATCACATGCACGCCGGGATGATGCAGACGGTCAGCGTCGCCTTTCCAGGGGATGCAGCATGAAATTTCTGATGATATCCTTGCTGCTTGGCGCGTCCGCCCCTGCACTCGCGCAGCATGAGGGGCATCAAATGCCGATGCCCGCCAAACCGGCTGCAAAACCCAAAGCGGTACCCCAAAAACCGGCCGCCACGCCTGCGGTAAAACCAAAAACCGCGCCCGCAGCAGCCGCGAAGAAAGCAAAGGCGCCAGCGGTCAAAGCGGTCAAACCTGCCCCCACAAAGCCGGCATCTATGAACCATGACGGGATCAATCACGGTGAGATGGATCATGCGGTTATGGAGCATGGCGTCCAACAGAACGAACCCAACGATGATACACCAATGGATCACGGTTCGATGGACCATAGCGCGATGGATCACAGCGCCAATCAGTCTGATCCACGGCCAATCTTCGTGCCCAACACAGAAACCGGACCGGTCAGCGCCGCCGATGCCATCTGGGGCGAGGAAGCGATGCGCGAGGCCCGCCATGAGCTGTACAGTGAAAACGGCGGCATGCAGACATTCTGGTTCCAGGGTGACCGGGCTGAATATCGGGTACGCGAAGGCAAGGACGGTTATCTGTGGGATGTGCAGGGCTATTATGGCGGCGACATCAACAAATTCTGGTTCAAGAGCGAAGGCGAAGGCAGTTTTGGCGAACCGATTGAAAGCGCCGAAATACAGGCGCTGTACAGCCGCGCGATCGCGCCCTTTTTCGATCTGCAGGCTGGCGTGCGGCAGGACCTGACCGGCCCAAACCGTACCCATGCGGCAATCGGTGTCCAGGGTCTGGTGCCCTATATGCTCGAGGTCGATGCTGCTGCATTTCTATCCAACAAGGGCGATCTGACCGCGCGTATCGAAGCGGAATATGACCAGCGCATCACCCAGCGCCTGATTCTGCAACCGCGCGCCGAGGTCAACCTGTCGGCGCAGGATATTCCGGAACTGGGCATCGGCTCCGGTATCGACAATCTCGAGCTGGGACTGCGCCTGCGCTACGAAATCGTGCGGGAATTTGCGCCCTATATCGGTGTTGAACAGGAATGGAAATTGGGCGGCAGCCGCAATTTTGCGCGGCTCGCGGGAGAAGATCCGAGCGTCACCAACTATGTGATCGGGGTGCGATTCTGGTTTTGATGGACCAGTGTAACAAGTGATATGTTGGCCTGCAGGCCACTGTCTGGCGCATTTTCGGGGAACTTGAGACAGGTTTTCGCGTAATGTTATCGACGCAAGGAGGAAACATGCTGCTCAAGAAAATCAAGACGCCCGGCCTGTCACATCTATCTTATCTCATCGGATCAGGAGGCAAGGCCGCCGTAATCGATCCCAGACGAGACTGCGATATTTATCTCGAGACGGCACGCGCCGAAGGGCTCGAGATCACCCATATCTTCGAGACCCATCGCAACGAAGATCTGGTATCCGGTGCGCCGATTCTTGCAAGCATGACGGGTGCCGGGGTATTTCACGGCCCCAATGCGGCGGGTGACGTCGTTTATGCGGCAACAGCCCGTGACGGAGACCGGTTCGAAATCGGGCAACTGGCTATCGAGGTCCTCGAAACCCCGGGCCATACAGATGATCATGTCGCTTATGCGCTTTATGACTCGGAATATCCGGACGGCGCTGTGGGCGTGTTTACCGGCGATGCACTGTTTGTGGGAGACGTGGGCCGGACCGATTTCTACCCGGATCGCAAACGGGAAGTTGCCGGCCTTTTGTTTGATTCTCTCCACAAAATTCTGTCTCTCGGCGATCAGGCGATGATTTATCCCGCCCATGGTGCCGGATCGGTTTGTGGGTCGGGAATGGCCGAGCGAGAATTTTCGACGATCGGGCATGAGCGGAGAAACAACCCCCGGCTGCAAATCGAGAGCCGGGAAGAATTTATCGATGCCAAGGTCAACGAGAATCATTATCAGCCCCCCTATTTCCGGCTGATGGAACGGCTCAATCTGGAAGGCGGCGATCCTGCTCCGCGGGTGACCCGACCAAAAAACCTGAGCCTGGCGGAATTGGACGACTGTTCCCCTACCCATCTGGTCGATGTCCGCGATCCGATGGCCTATGCATCGGGTCACTTGCCGGGCTCGATGAGCTTGCCGGTCGGCATGATACCGGCCTTTGCCGGATGGTTCATCGGCGAGGACGACAAGGTTTTGCTGATCGGTTCGGACGAAAGCCAGCTTGCCAGCGCAACGGAACATCTCGTTCGTATCGCGCTCGACAATATCGTCGGCGGTTATACCGGCCTTGTCCCAGCGGCGGCGGCAGGGAAAAATATGGAACAAATCCCGATGATCAAAACGCAGCAAGTCAAAAAGCGGCTGGCAGAGGATCGCAGCGACTGGACCTTGCTCGATGTGCGCGATGCGGATGAACGGAGCGAAGCCTCGATTGAAGGCTCACAGCATATCTACGTCGGCGAATTGAACGAACGGTGGAAAGAGCTCGACAAGGGGCGTCATTATACCCTGATGTGTGCCAGCGGCATGCGGGCGACCGTGGCAGCAGGTTGGCTGGCCAGCCGGGGATTTGAACATCTCGACATTTTCCTTGGATCCATGGGAGCCTGGAAAGCCTCCGAGACGGAAAGCTAGGGAAGGATATTGGCAGCAGAAAGCCGTATCCGCGTAGTTTATTCCGTCGCCGAACGCTTCCCTTTCATGCTCCAGAACAATTTTCCGGCCAACATTCCAACAACGATGGCGACAATGTCTGCTGCGAAATCCATCCAGTCGGCGTCGCGCCCGAATCCCATAACCCATTGCAGCAGTTCAATGCCGCCGCCGAAGATCATCAGCAGGACGAACAGCATCGCCGCATTTGTACGCGTCCACAGAAGCCGGGCCATCAGCGACAGGGTGAAAAACGCGAGAATGTGGTTGAGCTTTTCGTCGGCGAAGATCGTGGGCGCCTCTGTGGCTGGCATGAGCGATATGACGAGAATTGTGCCGAGCAATAGCCAGAACAGCATGCGGGATATAGTTTGCGTGGTCATGGGGATTACCTAGCGGATGAAAAATGACCTTTGCGTTAACGCATAGGAGCCGAGTTTATGCATTTAGCAAGGCATTCAAGACGTTCGAAGTCTCGCAAACGAACAGCAGTATACCATATCAGGCGCGTCATGCTGATCAACTCATATCAGTCTTCAATAGGTTTGGCAGGCGTTATATGCTGAGCGAAATTTTGAAACAGCTTGTTGCAGACACCGTCACGATTTCCCAGACAGGCGATTGTCATATCCAGCGTAGGAAAGTGGGTTAACACCGTATCCGTACCCGATGCATTGCCGCCGTGACCCCATAGCGGGAAGTCGCCCGCATAGCCCGTGACAAAGCCGTAGCCATACCATTGTTCTTGCGGCTTGGTTGCCTCCTCCAGCAGCGGTAGCGATAGAAGTTTGCCAGCTTTCAGCGCATCAACAAACCGCAGCTCATCTCCGACGGTTGATACGCCTCCGCCCGCCGGGCTCCCGCGCCATGGCAGGGTTTCAATGGCGGACAATATGAATTTATCGTCGTTCGTGGTGTAGGGCACAGCAACATTCGCCAGTTCCTCTAATGTCGGCCAGCTGGTCCTGGTCATTCCCGCGGGCTTCAAAATGCGTTCGGTCACATAGTCATAATAATCTTTGCCGCTCACCG
>JAGXGT010000073.1 GCA_024636595.1 Sphingomonadales bacterium
GGCCAAGCCTGCATATCGGGTCGCTCGCATCAACGAAAGCTGTACAAAACCGCTACCAATCTCGCATTCGCGGACGCGCCAGAGGCCATCGGTACCGTCGCATTTGACCAGCTTTCCCGGGCGATACGCCCGACTATCCAGAGGCACCGCAACCTGCAAAGTCGATCGCTCATCATATTCCGACCAGAGGCTGGTTGCAGCGATGGTCTTGGCTTGGTCCGCACCGATAGTCGCAGGAAAATCTCGCACCACAGAGATCCGGCCGGTACCGGGGCGAAAAGCCGACTGGATGCCTGACTGATAGTCGCGGGCCGGATCATAATAGCGGATTGATACCTGTCTTGGTGCAGCCGAAATCGACGCCGTGCGCTTGGCTGGCGGCGCAATCTCCTGCTCTCCCGCCGCACGCACAAATTTGCTGTCTATTGGCGTGGCAGAGCTGGCGTCTGCAACAGATCGGACTAGTGATTGGATCCGGTCAATGGCGCCTGGATCGGAGGACAAGGACAGCGGGATGATATCGGTCAGCGAACGCAGGGCAGCCTGACGGTCTTCCCCGCCGGCGGCATATCCGATCACCGCATCACCCGCTGGCATGGCAATCCGCTGCCCTGAAATATCACCGACGATATCGGCAAAAGTCACAGAGCCATCGTCGGCGATCACTTCGAAAGTCAGTGACGGGATCCGATTGCCATATTCGGTCAAATCCATGTCTTCGAAAACCGCCAGCGCCAGCCCGCGATAGGCGGGTGTTCCACCACTGGCTTCCGCACTGGCTATCAGACCGTCAACCGGTTGATCCTCGGCCCCCGAATGAAAGGCAAATCGCACTTCGGTTTTGAAATCTCCGGCGGCTCCGCGAAAGATCTTCCCGTCCGCCCATATCCGGCCGATGCCTCTGATGCTGCGACTGGACAGAGCCACTGCAAAACAGGCGGAATAGCTGTAGACCGTCGTGCTCGGTCGTCCCTTGCCGCCGCCCTCCCGATTGCGCGTTTCCTTCAAATCGGTCGCCCAGATCACCGTTCCCGCCACCCGCATCCTGCCAAACAGGCGCGGAATCTGGGAGCCATAGCTGGACGTCTGAACGGCCAACTCCTGCAAGCGCGGGCCTTCCCGACCCTTCGGCCTGAACAGGATATTCTGGTCCAGCTGCTGACCAATTATCGCCCCGAGTGCACCGCCAATCGGCCCACCGATCGCAGTCCCCACGGCTGACAATAGCAAGGTCGCCATTCAATCCTCCGCCAGTCTGAAAATAGAGGCGATCGGCCACGGCGCATCGCCGGGACAATAGACCACCTTGCCGAGGCCAGCGTGGGCATGGACAAAGCCGTTTCCGGCGCGGATCAGGAAATGCCACTGGACCGGGCTGGGTCTGACCAGAACGATATCGCCTTCGCACAATATAGTTTCCGGCGGAAAGCGCTCAAAGCCGGTCTCCGTCATGAATGCGCTGATCGATCGCTCCGATCCGCCCCGGATCGAATAGCCATTGGGCACGTCGCATTCAAAACGCGCCGCGATCAGGCATTGCTCGGCCAGACCGATACAATCCAGCCCCGCGTCTTCGTCCCGGCCATGCAGGCAAAACCGCGTGCCGCAAAGAGCCATCGCCTTGTCCGCCATTTTACTGGACCTCCGTTTCATGCGCCGGGATAGCGGGTGAGTAAGTCATTGCCCGGCAGATAGGGTTCCCCGCGAAAATTGATGCTGTTGGCAAAACGGTCCCGGCAGGTGGAAAAATTCTTGTCGCACCCCTGGGTGAGCAGCACCGCTGTCCCTGCGGCAACCGGCTGGGAAGGCAGATCGGCTAACCGCACAACATTGCCCTGTCCGCCGATAATCGCAAAGCTGAGTCCGCAATTGGCTCCGCCAAGAAACCGCAGGGATCCGAAGATAAAATCGGCGGCGCTATCGCCCAGCGCGGCTATTTCGATCTCGTCACCGCTGACCGAAAGCACCTGTTCTTCTCGCTGATAGCGGTGCAGACTGAGCTTGCATTGCCGGTCACCAAATTCGGCCCGGCAAGTGGGCGATGTCAGCGGCGCAATCGGTTCGTTGAGGAAGGATGTGGCGCCCAGCATCTCAACCGTAAAACTGTCGCCGGAGCGGACAATCTCGCCAAATTCTCCGCAAATCAACGGTAGTGGTTCAGCATCCGGCTGTTCCCAGTCGACCAGCGAAATATAGAGCAGCGCGCCGTCCCAGCGCCCGGCATCCAGATCCGTTTCGGCGATCGCGGCGCTGGTCATCACCCCGGAAATTTCGACATTGTCGATGTCGAGACTGTCGGACAGCGCGATCGACGACGGCACCATCCCCGGCGCCGCGCGATAGCGAAACGCATCGATGACCAGATCGCGGTCATGCGAGGTGAAGCCCAGCGCAAACCCATCCGCGCGCTCGAGGCGCCAGAGATAGGCGCTGGTGGTAACCTCCCGGTCCAGCCAGTCCAGGCTCATGACGGCTCCCGAACCTCGACCAGCAGCACCTCGGGGATATCGCCAGCAAGAAAGGTCGCATGGCTCACCGTGAGCTGGTCGCTGGCGAAACGAACCGGCACATCGAACAAAAAGCCGGCCGTGATAGCGCTGCCGTTCGGCGGCGGGCTATCAAACACCACCACCCCCGCCGGATCAAGCGACCAGTCGCCAACCAATTGCCCGTCTACCGCGACTTGCAGCGAATCCGGATCGGGCCGGGTAATCAGCCTTTGCTGCGGTTCTGCTGAAGGATAGCCATAGCTTTTGGCCAGTTGAAACTCCGTCCGCTGACCATCGCCTGTACCCAGAAACTGGTCGACCGGCGTTGGCTCGCCGACCATCTCACGCGAACTGTGATCATAAGGGTCGCGAAACCGGAAAGCCTTGGCAGCACCCCGCCGCGCCCGAAAAAAAGCGATCAAATCGCGCAACTCCGCCTCGCTCCGGATCCCGGGTCCGACATCAAATTCCAGCCGCGCATCGGCCCAGTCGCTGTTGCGTTTCTCGTGGCCGGATATGGTCGTCACGATATTGGTAGAAAATCCCGGCGACACGCTGGCCCCCTGGCCAATCGCGAGCGGGAAAAGCACGTCGTCAAAAGCATTCACATCTGCTTCCTCTTCCTGAAAATAGGTAAATCCGTCGCGCGCCACCTGCGGCAACGCCCAGATATGGACCTCCGCCGTGCCACGCTGACGGGCATCAGCGATCGCCTGCGCCATATGATCCCAGATAAAGCGGTCCTCGGCGGCGAGCACGAAACCAGAAAAGTAATGTTGCTGCTCGACCGGATAACCCAGCCGCTGGGTCGCCAGTTCGATCCCGCTCCGGGTCGCCGATCGGTTGCCGGCAATCACCCAGTCATAATCTTCCAGCTGCAAGATATCGAAGGCCGGCGAGGCCGAGCCCACCGGCAGATTAGCCCGCTTGGCTTCCGGGGCCTGCTCATCCAAAATCGTCGGCAAATAGGCGAGCAACAGCGTTTCCACCGGCATTGATCCCGCTTCATCCCTGACCGCATTCAACAGATCAGCCGTCGACTGGGCCAATAGCGCACCCGCCTGATCGAGCATGGCATTTTGTGCCGCCGTCTTCGGTCCATCAATGCTCGCGATACTGACCGAATTCACGTCAAACGCGGCATTGGCAGCGGCGTCATAAAGGCAAATCCGTTTGTCAGGCATGATCCACCACCACGGTTCGCCAACCTGAAAACGGATCACCGCACCCGCATCCCGTGCAATCGCCGTAAAGGCGCGCGCCACGGCCTGCAGGTAGTTCATCGCATCACCATTGGCGGGAGATAGCAGGGTCGAAGGCGGTTCCCATCCGGTCAGCGCCGGATCGCCATTTTCCGCTCGCTGCTTCCAGTCATCCCAGCAATGCGCATCAAAAAGTTCATAGGAAAGCGACAAAATCACGGTGAAGCCCATGGCTTCGGCGCGGGTAATCCAATCGCGATGCCAAGCCGCTGTCGGCTGGTTGATCGCAGCAAATTCTTCGCCCGGCTGAGGCGCGGAAAGGCCGACATAAAGACCGTCTCCTGCCGTCTCCAGCCGGAAATAATGGCTCATCCCGACATAGTGATTGATCGACCCGCGATAGCCCAGGGCCCGGATCGACCGTAGCAGCCGCTCCGGTGTCTGGTTAAAACTGTCGTCAAATGCCGTCGCCATCGCCAGCCCATTTTCCGGCATCATGACGTCACCAATTTCGAGCACCGCACCGCCACCGTCAGCGCGGATTCCGCTCATTTCCACCCAACCGATCTTCGGCGTGGCAAAGCGGGTACCCAGTCCGTCATAGTCCGGCGGAATGATCGAAATGAACAACCGGTCGATATCGTCCGAAAATACCGGGTCGGCCTCACCTGGCAGCAAAAAACCGCCATCGAGCGCCGAAAATTCTATCGAAACCAACGCATCTTCCGGCGTGCCGCTGGCATAGTTCCACAAGCGGACATACCAGGACTTGGGATCGCCAGAGGCGTCCCTTCCCTCGATGGTCAAAGTCGGTCCATCAACCGCATCGAGCGGCATGATCCCCGACGAGAGCCAGCGAAACTGCCAGCTCAGCCGCGAATAATCGCGCTCCGTTTCATAGGCGAGCAGCGGATGATCCAGCATATCTTCGCTTTCCCAGATCAGCCCGGCAAGATCATCGCTATTATAAAAAACCGCATCCACCCGCAGCGCATCCGGTGCCGTCGTAACCACAGATGCCATCATCGGTCGCGGGAAATTGATCGTCCAGAAGCGCGGATCAAAGCGCTGGATGAAGCTGCTCTGTTGCCCCGTTCGTTTGTCGGCAAGCCAGAAACCCATATCAGCCCGCCTTTGCCGTCAAAGCACTGCGCACCGCCCGCGCAACCTGTCGGCTGGAGCGGCGAATCTGGTCGGGCGCGCTGCTCTGGCCATTATCCGAAATATTGATCGTCAGCCGGATATTGGGCGCGCCACCAACCGAGCCTGTCGGTTCGATCCGCCCCGCCGCTGTCGGCACAAATATCTCTGGGCCGCGTTCGCCAACCCTATAGGCGCGGCCACCGCTAACCGGACCGCCGGTTGCCCGTCCCGGCGCACCGGCAAAGGCGCTGAGCAGCGATGCGCCGATCTGCACCAGACTGCCGCCGCCGCCCAACGCACTGTTCAGCCCCGTATTGATGGCCGCCCGCGCAATATCGTTCATCACCGACAGCGCCACTCGCCGCAGATCCTCGAAATCCAGCGATCCGCGTCGAATGGCGCGGCTAAGGGTCCGCTCCAGAACCGACCCTGCCCGTTCCAGTCCCGATGCAAAAGGACCATCAAGCTGCCCTTTCATATCCGCCACATCCTTGGCAAAACCGACCGTGTCAGCACGCACGCTGACCACCAGCCGTTCGATTTCTTCATCCATCGGGGAAGGTCTCTTTCAATTGTTGGCATTGATCGGTGTTGAGTGGGGGTTGGCTCGGATGACCGGGTGCATTCTCCGAATAGACAGCAAATAGCCCGGTCAGCTCTGCTGGCGTGGCGTTCCAGAATTGTTGGGGCGTCCAGCCGAGCACTGCGCACACCATCCCGGATAATTTCTGTGTGGCAGCTGAAAAATCACTGTGCCCCGGCGAAGGCCGGGGTCCATCTCGAGGGCCATCGTAGGCCGAACCGATGGGAGATGGACTCCCGCCTTCGCGGGAGAACAGCTCACGTCTCACCGCGAACCCACACCCGACAAAATCTGCCTCAACAAAATCTTCAGCGCCGGCGTCACCCCGGCCAGCCCCAGCTTCATCATCCCCTCGCCCAATCGTTCCCGGCCCAAGTGCTCGGGTCGATCACAAACCACATACCAAAACAGGGTGACAATTTCCGACAATAATAGCCGCCCATTCGCCGCCCGCTCGACCAGATCGAACAGCGACCCCAACTCATCCTCCGCCGCCACCAGAGCCGAAAAAGTCGGACGCAAAACAATCCGCTCGCCATCAATCATTAGTTCCGCCTCGCCGCGCAGGCTGTTTGCCCGATCAGACATTGATCACCGGACCGGAGCTTTCGAGGCTCAGCGTGTAACTCCGCTCGCCATTGTAATCGCCGCTATAATCCAGCCGCGCGACCAGGAATTCCCCCTGCATCCGCTCTCCGCCCTCAAAGCTGAGCTCGTAAGCATCAATGACCCCGCCCAGCGCATGGTTCTTGATCCGCATTTCCGCTTCCGATCCGGTGAACACCCCTGCCCCGGAAACAGAAACCGACCGAACCCCCGCGCCCGACAGCAATTGCCGCCAGCCGCCGCTATCCTTGCTGGTTATCGCCACCGGCTCGCCATTGACCGTCATCTGTGTGGTCCGCAGACCGGCTATTGTAGTATAGCCGACCGGGCTTTCCCCATCGCCAATTTTCAGGAGAAAGGCGCTGCCTTTTTCTGCTGCCATAATATTGGTTCCTTTATGTGTGGTTATTTTGTCTCGCGGCAGTTCGCTGCGCGAACGCCTCCGACGGGACGGGCTTTCGCCCGGCGCGCGGTCGCGCTTGCCTCGCTGCGCTCGGTAACGGGACATCAACCGAGCGCAGCGAGGCAAGGCCGACCGGCCGCCGCGCCTTATGGCGCGAAAGCCAAGCGGGCGGATGCCCGCGCCCGGCGATTGAGGTTAAAATAAAATCCCCCGGCCTGCGCAGGGGAACTAGTCCCTCAGCACCCTTGCCCGATACTCAACCAGCCCGCTCCACGGCCCAGTCGGGTTGCGCAAAACCCGCGTCCGCCGAAAATCAAACGTGACAATCTGCCACCCGGCCGGATCGTCCAGCCCCGGCTCCAGCGCCTCTTCAACCTGCGCCATCACCCGATGCAGACGCGCCGCCGTCTCGCCATCGTCATATATCGTCAAAGCCAGGCTCAATTCCCGGCCAACACCCCCCTTGTGACTCCAGTCGAGCGAAGCGCCGGTCGCCAAAGCGATATAGGGATATTCAGCCCGCGGCGGCGGACCGTCAAACAGGCCGGTGATCAGATCCATCAACGGCACATGCCCGTTCAGCTGCGTGACCAGCTGCCGCTGGACCGCCTCCAGCGCGCTGCTCACCGCACACCCCGCATCAGAAAGCCGATATCGCGCAAGCTGCTATGCTCGAGCAGCCGCTGTTTCAGCCGCCGTGCTTCCATCTGCAGTCCGTCAGGAGTTTCCGTGATCCGGATATCGCTGGGCAGTTCATCAGCCAGCACGGATTTGATCTCGGATTGCACGCCCGCCAGCCGCTGCCGTGCAAGCACCTCACCGCGTTTCTGCAAATTCTCCATCATCGTCTTTCTTCCGCCAGCAATATCGTTTTCGGGATCAGCCGGTGCTCCAGAACCACGCTCGCTATGACCATGACTCGCCCAGTCCAGAGCAACCGGTCCCCCGGTCTGATCGCTTGCGTCTCGCGCAAGACAAACCGCCAGCGCGGCAAGGCCGAACGGCTTTCGCCCGCCTCACCGCGCCCGCTGTTCAAAGCTTCCGCCGCGGCCCAAAATTCTCCAATGCTGTCAAACTGTGCTCCAGCGGACCCCAGATCGTCCCGAGCAGCGCTCTGCCGCTCGATCAATATGCGCTCGCGCAAAACCCCTGAAAATTCCTTTGCCATCACGCTATCCGCATCCGCCGATACGGCCGCCACAGGGCGGTGACCGCGTGTGGCGGACCCATCGCATCAACACCGTCGCGGTTGGCATAGAGATAGCCCGCCAGCCGCACGATCCCCTGGCGCAAACCGGCCGGCAGGTCATCCCAGTCCGCCGCCAGCCCGCAACTGTAGACCACCCGCATCCGCGAGGCGTCGCTTTCCTCCCGCATCCGCACCCAGCCCAAACCTTCGCTGTCGATATCGATGGCATAGTCCTCCACCGCCAGCAGCGACGAAGTCCCGTCCGCCTCCACCGCCTCGACCGAGACAATAGCCTGCACCGGCAGCCGCTTCAGCTTTTGCCAGGCCTGCCATGCCGGCAGGATATCGGTGACCGACCGGACGATCAGCATCAGGCCGGTAAAATCCTCGCACAGGCCGGCGGCGCTGCGCAGAAACGCATCAATCGCGGCATCGTCGGCATCATGGTCGATCCGGACAAAGGCCTTGACCTCTGCGATCAGCGCAGCCGGCAAATCCGGCCAGGATCCAATAGGGAAGCTCACGATCGCGGGCTCCTTTCGCTAGATTTTCAGGAGGGGGTGCGCCCGTGCCGGATCGAGAGGGGGGGCAACCGGCACGGACGCGCTGCGCCGAAGCGCAGCAAGGGGGTTCAGGAAGCGCTGAACTGCATCAGCTTGATCGCTTCCGAATTCATCAGCTGCCCGCCGACCCGTTTGGTCGCGTAGAAATGGACGAACGGCTTGTTGGTGAACGGGTCGCGCAGGATATGCGTCGCCCGCCGCTCGGCGATCAGATAACCGGCGCGGAAATTGCCGAAGGCGATCGCCAGGCTGTCCGCCGCGATATCGGGCATATCCTCGGCCTCGACCACCGGATAGCCGAGCAGAGTTGCCGGCTGCCCACTGGCCAGCGACGGCTGCCACAGAAACGCGCCGTCCGCCGTCTTGAACTTCCGGATCTGCGCCAGCGTCGAGCTGTTCATCACAAAACTCGCGCCCTGCCGGTAAGCGGGACGTAGAGTATGCACCAGATCGACCAGCACATCTTCACTGGCGAAACTGCCCGACGAACCGGACGCCACATATTGCAGCGAACCGAAGGCGCGGACATCGTCACTCTCGTCGGTCACCGCCGCGTTAAGAAAGCCGCGCGGCTGATTGACCCCGGAGCCGCCGACAAAGGCCGCGCCTTCCGCCCGGGCAAATTCGCGGGCGATTTCATCCGCCAGCCAGGCTTCCACATCAAAAGCCGCATCATCGAGCATCGCCTGCGACGCCGCCGGATTGGCATAAAGCTCACCGCTCGGCGGAGCGATTTCGTTGAAATCCGGCGTATCGGTTTCCGGACGGCCCGCCGTCTCGCTGACCCATCCCGATGGCGTGCCGCCGGTGGTCACCAGCTTGCGATAACCGGCCGTGCCGGTCTGCACCACGGTGGCAATCGACCGGATCGGCGAGATATCCTTGAGAGTCGCTCCAATTAGCGCATCAATTTCCTGCGGAACGGCAAAACCGCCCTCGGGACCGGAAGCACCGGAAAAGCTTTTCAGCCCGATCCCCGCCTGCTCCCCACGCCGAAGATATTTCGCCACAAATTCCTGCGCAGCAGCCGAACCCGGCATCGCCTTTGCCCCATCCAACACCGGTCGCGCCGCAACCTTGCCGATTTCGTCGACCTGCCCCTTCAGACCATCGACATCGCCACGCAGAGCCGCAATCGCCTCGCCATGCTGCTGCGTTTCCTCGGCAATCAGCACCGCATCAAAAGACGCTTCCAGCGGATCCGCCTTGGTTTCGAGTTCGGGAGACTGTTCCATATCATTCCTTTCCTGGGTTATCTTCGATTTAAAAATGGAAATCACACGAAGACACAAAGCCGCGAAGCGAGCCGCTGCCCTTTGTGCCTTTCTGTCTGCGTGCGAAAAAAAATCCTGGCTATTGCACCAGATGAACACGCGCCAATGCCTGCATCGGAGACGTCACAAGCGAAATCTCCGCCACATCCAGATCAAGCAGTTCGCGCGGATTTGTGCCCGTCGCCCGCTTCACCCGATAGCCAAAGCTCAGCCCCCTGACTGAACCACCGGCCAGGAGCGCCACCGCCTCCCGCCCGGCCCTGGTCGCGGTCGAGACCGTCCCGATCACC
>JAGXGT010000074.1 GCA_024636595.1 Sphingomonadales bacterium
CCGTTCCTCGCCCTGCTCGACTCGCTGATGTCGATTTCGATGACGATCGTAAAATGGGCGATGCTGTTGTCGCCGCTCGCCGTGTTCGGACTGATGGCGCAACTGATGATCCAGATCGGGCTGGACTCGCTGCTCGGCCTGCTTAGCTACGTCGGTACCGTCCTTCTGGGATTGGTGCTTCTCTTTGTCATCTACGCGATATCCTTGCGATTGATCGCCGGACTTGATTTTCGTTCTTTTCTGAAAGTCGCGGGCCCCAATCTGTTGCTGGCCTTTTCCACCTCCAGTTCCTCGGCGGTCATGCCCAGCACGATCCAGACCGCGCGCCAGTTCCATGTACCGGACGATGTAGCGCATCTGGTGGTTCCGCTCGGAGCCACGATGAACATGGCGGGCACGGCGCTGTATCAAAGCGTCGCGATCCTCTTTCTGGCGCAAATATCGGGCGTCGATCTGAGCATGAGTGAGACGATTTTGCTGGTCGGCACGCTGGTCGCTTCATCGATTGGCGCACCGGGCACTCCGGGCGTCAGCATCGCCATATTGGCGAGCGTCGCTGCGGGATTCGGCATTCCAGCAACCGGGCTGGTGATCATATTGGGCGTAGACCGGCTGCTGGACATGTCGAGGACGGTGGTGAATGTGACCGGCGATATTACCGCTGCGGTCATCATGAAGAATGCGCTCGCTTGAGTTAGGGCGATTCATCTATTTCTCTGTCACCCTGCCGGCGAAAGTTATTGTTGCTTGATCAGATCATGGATGAAATGCAGTTTCTCGGAAATCCGGGATGACAGGACAAACGGATAATAGTCCCTGTTACCCATCGACCGGTTCATCGCATTCATGGCGACCGTGATTGGAACCCAATGGTCGAGCAGCTGTTTATGGTCAGACACGTGATACGGGTCGGCCAATTGAATGAGCGGCGGTGCTCCGATTTCCGAAGGCTGCGGGTTCAGGCCATAGGCAAAGGCGGTTTCCAGACCGCTGACCATATGCAGATAATGGGCCCATGTTTCCGCGAAATCCTCCCAGGGGTGCGCAGTGGCGTAAGCGCTGACGAAGGATTTTTGCCAGTCCGCCAACGGGCCATTGTCATAATATATGCCCAAGGCTTCCGAATAGTCGCGCCGTTCATCGCCGAAAAGTGCGCGAAACCGGTCGATCGCGCCTGGCCTGTCGACCAGCTGATCCCAGTAATAATGACCCACCTCATGCCGGAAATGGCCAATCAATGTTCGATAAGGCTCACCCATCATCGTCCGGTTCTTCTCGCGAATGGCATCGTCGGCCTCGGCGATGTTGATGGTGATCAGGCCATGGTCATGCCCGGTCATGACCCGCTTTTTCTCGCCGTTGGGCAGTAGCCGATCGCCCAGCAATTCAAATCGGAGGGACCCTTGCGAGACATCGGGATCCGCCGCCAGCGGCAGATTCAATTTGATCAGCGCATAAAATAGCCGGCGTTTGGCACGCTCCAGCCTGTTCCATTGCCGACGCTTCTCAAGATCGGAAATGTCAGGGATCTTGGTGGTGTGGAAACAACTCTGACACAATGTGCGTTCGCTGACATTGTCGCACAGCCAATTGCAGCCGATCAGGTCACGGTTTGCACAAAGCGAATAGCCAAGCGTTCCGATCGTCGAGGCAGCATCGCCGGCGGGGAAGGCCAGCATTTCATCCTGCGAAGGCGAATAGGCCAGATTTGCGGAGCAAGCCAGGCATGTCGCATTGTTGAAATGGACTTGGTTCCCGCAATCGGGGCATAAAAATCTGCGCAAAACAATCGGCCTTTTTGGTAAGAATATAGGATATTCCAAGCATATCGGCCATCAAACGCACTGGAACAGCGTTCGTTCCGCTACACACCCAACTTGCTATCCTTGGCCGCGCAGATGGCGGCAGATACGGCCCGGACTCTTCTCGGCTAAACCCCCAGCGCTGCAGCCGCCTCCCGGATCCGCTTCGCTTCCGCGCCATCATTCTTGAACGCCTTCAGTCCCCGATCCAGCGCCTGCTTCGCCTGCACCGTTTGCCCCAGCTGCATGCGGCTGCGGATCAGCATGATCCAGCCGTTGGCGTCCTTGGGATTGGCTTGCAGCCGCTTGTCGAGGCCATCGACCATATTGGCGATCATCGCTTCCTGCTGGCCGGCCGGCAGGGCGGCGGCTTCTTTCATCTGTTGGCTGCTGGGGCCGGGAATTGCGGCCGTTGCCACCGCCGGGCCGTCGGTGGAGATACCGCCGGTTGGCGCAGCTGGCGCGGCCTTGGCGAGGCGGGCGGCAACATCAATGCCTTCCTTCTCCGCAACCTGTCCGATCACCCGGCGGATATCGGCGGCATAAGGCGCGTCGGCGGGCGTGTCTGCGAGCAGCGCGAACCAGTCATTGATCGCACCTCTATGATCGCCGGAAATATCTTTCTGCACCGCGAGAAAATAGCGGGCGCGGGCGTCCTTGGCGTCATGCTTCAGCGCATTGCGGAAAGCATCGGCTGCGTCTGTCGGGACTTGGGTGCCATCGCTCGCCATGACCAGCGCCTCGCCGAGCATCGACCAATATTCCGGATTGTCGGGATCGAGCGTGGTGGCGCGCTTCATCGCGGTGGCCGATTCGGCGAATTTCTGCGTTTCGAAATAACTCCACCCCAGCATCCGCCAGCTTTCTGCGTCGTCGGGGTTTTCCTGCAGCTTTTTTTCCAGCCCGGCGATGACTTCATCGACGCTGGGCGCCGCTTCGCTTTCGGTTCCGGCAACCGGGGTAGTCGCAGCGTCATCGGCATTCATGCTGCGATAAATCTGCACCGCGATCGCCCCGAGCGCCAGTAAAGCTGCCATAATCAAAGCGATACGGCTGATATTCATCGATGAAGCGGCTTTCGCCATGGTCAATCCCCAAGCTGTTTTGTGTCACGATAGTCCCGCGCAGGGATACGGACCCCGCTGCTAGCTGACAAGCGCCTAGATCACTGTGACATTTTGCACTGGCAATGAAGGGGCTTTTTGGTAAGATACTGCCAAAGTTCAATCTTTTGGGTCGCGCTACAGCCGGACAGATAGTTCAACCGGATCGCTTAACGTATGAGGGTGCGTTGGTCGGGGGAAGCTAAAGGGGGAAGCAAGCGCGTGTCGGACAAGTTTAGAGTAGTCATTATCGGGTCCGGACCAGCGGGCATGAGCGCCGCTGGGCGTGCCGCACAGCTGAAGCTGAAGCATGTGTTGCTGGAAAAAACCGATCACCTTTCCGACACCATCTATAAATATCAGAAGGGCAAGCATGTCATGGCGACGCCGAGCCAGCTGGTGCTGCGCTCGGATATGGATTTTGACGCTGGAAAGCGCGAGGCCATTCTTGGCACCTGGGATGAGCAGACCAGCGGTCATGGCGTGAATGTCATGTATAATGCCGAGCCGGTGAAGATCGAGGGGGACGAAGGCAATTTCACCATCACCCTGAAAAACGGCGATACGGTGCAGACCGAAACGATCGTGATGGCGATTGGTACACAGGGCAACCCCAATCTGATGCGCTGCCCTGGCGGTGACAACAAGCTGGTGCAATATCAGCTCGATGATCCCGGCGAATATTTTGACGAACATATCACGGTTATCGGATCCGGCGACGCGGGCATCGAGAACGCACTGGGTCTGGCCGCCGATGCGGCGCAGAATAATATCGTCACCATTCTCAACCGCTCGGCGGAATTTGCCCGAGCGAAGAAAGCCAATGTAAAGCTGCTGATGGAAGCCGGCGAGCAGGGCAAGGTGATCATTCGTAACGAGACGACGCCAGCCGAGGTCAAGGATGGTGAGCTGGTGCTGGAAACCCGCGATGGTCAGGAAACCATCAAATGCGACCGGATCATCGCCCGTATGGGCAGTGCGCCGCCGCGCAAATTTGTCGAAGAATGCGGCATCGAATTTACCAGCGACGACCGCGAGGCCTATCCCAAATTGTCCCCGGCTTTCGAGAGTACCAAGAAGGGCATCTATGTCATCGGCGCGCTCGCCGGCTATCCCCTGATCAAGCACTGCATGAACCAGGGCTATGACGTGATCGAGTTTATCAACGGCAATACCGACCTCAAGCCCGCGGATGAACCGATCCTCGAAGCGAAATTCGGCGACTTGCTCGGGCGTCGGTCGGTCGATGAATGGCTCGAATTTTTCCGTTCCAATGTGACAATTCTAAACGACCTTTCGCCGTTGCAGATGCGTGAATTTATGTTGGACAGCGAGCCGCAAAGCTACCGTCAGGGTGAGGTGATTTTCGAGAAAAATGATCCGGGAAGCTCGCTCTTTGCTATCGCTGAGGGGTCAGTGGCGGTCGAGATCAACGCCGATGATCCGTCGATCACCGTGTCGATTGAACAAGGTTCGATCTTCGGTGAGGTCGGCCTAATTTCAGGCCGGCGGCGCGGCGCGACAATCAAGGCGGCGGAAGATGTCATTGTGGTCGAAATTTCGCGCACCGCTGCGCTCAAATTGCAGGCGTCGGTGCCCGCGGCGAAACGCCGGATCACCCAGATTTCGACTGAGCGGCAATTGCTGCAGATGTTCGGGTCGGGCCTGACCAAGGAGGATATTGCCGAAGTCGTCGAGTCCAGCGAGATCATCAATGTCCGGGCTGGCGAGACGATTATCGAGGAAGGCGGCGAGGGCAATGACATTTACGTCATCCGGGTCGGGTCGATGGTGGTCGAGAAGCAGATTGGTGGCAAGCCGGTCTTTCTGTCCTATCTGCCAGCCGGTTCCTATGTCGGGGAAATGACGCTGATCGCCGGCGGCTATCGTACTGCGACGGTCAAGGCCGCAATCAAGTCGGAAGTCATCAAGATCAACGGCGATGCGTTCAAGAAAGTGCTCGATGCCCATCCAGACCTGATGCGCAAGGCGAAGAAGGAAATGGCAGAGCGGCAGGATATCAACGCCTTTGTCGAAGCGAAAAAAGACAGTTTCTCCGGCGTCGTCGATATGTACTCGGGGATCGCCAATTTCCTCGTCGACAATGGCATCGGCGAAGCCACCGACGTGCTGCTGATCGACGAAAATCTGTGCGTCGGCTGCGACAATTGCGAGAAGGCCTGCGCCGACAGCCATGAGGGCCTGTCGCGGCTCGACCGCGAAGCAGGGCGCACCTATGCGCATCTGCATGTGCCAACCAGCTGCCGCCACTGCGAGCACCCGCATTGCATGTCCGACTGTCCGCCCGACGCTATTCACCGTGGCCCCGATGGGGAGGTGTTTATCGATGACAGCTGCATCGGCTGCGGCAATTGCCAGCGCTACTGCCCCTATGGCGTGATCCGCATGGACAAGGTCCCGCCGAAGAAACCAAGCCTGCTGAACTGGCTGTTCTTTGGCACCGGTCCGGGACCGGGGGAACCCGACAAGCAATGGGCAAAGAAGCACAGCGATCCCACGGTCGAAAAACCGAAGAAGGCGATCAAATGCGACATGTGCGCGGGGATCAAGGGCGGGCCCGCCTGCGTCCGCGCCTGCCCGACCGGGGCGGCGATTCGCGTGGCACCGGAAGAGTTTCTGACTGTGTCGAAGCTTGAAGCGGAGGAAATCTGATGGCGAGCCGCGCAATCGCCGCCAAGTCCGTCCGCAAGAAAGTCGTGATGCACGATGGCTTCCTGAGGCACGCAGGGTACCGCTGGCTGAAAATCTCCTCTGCTATCATGCTGATCTGTATCGTTAGCTATATGGCCATCGATGTATCACCACGCCACAATGGCGGCAGCTGGTACGGCTATACGCTGGGCACGATCGGCGCTTTGATGATCGTCTGGCTGACGATGCTGGGGGTGCGCAAGCGCGCGATGACTCCCGGCTCATGGTCTCTGAAGGCGTGGACCTCGGCGCATATCTACCTAGGCCTCAGCCTGATTGTCATCGGCACGCTGCATACCGGGTTTCAGCTTGGCTGGAACATCCACACCGCGGCCTATGTGTTCATGATGATTGTGATCCTGTCGGGCATTGTCGGGATCTATTTCTATGTCACGATTCCAAAGGCGCTGTCCGATAATCGGGACGAGATGACCGAGACCGAGATGCTCGAAAATCTGCGCTCGCTCGACCGGCAGCTGCACGAAGCGGCACAGCCACTGTCGGCGGAACATGCCACGCTGGTGCTGCAATCGCTCGAACAGGATCCGTTCGGCGGTGGTTTCTTCCAACGCATTTCCGGCAAATATCCGGATTGCGCCACCCGGGAGGCGCAGGCGGACTTGCGCCGCGAGCGGGCCTATCAGCCGAAAATGGGCGGCGATGATCCGCTCGACAAGGTTGACGCTTTGCTTGAGAAAAAGGAAGCGACGCTGGCCCGGGTCCGTCGGCATCTGAAGCTCAAGGCAATGCTGCAGGTCTGGTTGTTCGTCCATGTACCGATGACCTTCGCGCTGATCGCCTCGCTCACCGCGCATATCATCAGCGTGTTTTTTTACTGGTAGGATGGCGAGCCCAATATGACCTTCATCGTTCGCCAAATTGCGACCACCGCCGACGGCCGGGAAATTATCCGGTCTAACCCGTTCCCTGCGGATGAGATCGGCATAGGGCGCAGCACCACGAATGCGATTCACCTGCCCGATCTTGCGGTCAATCCGGATCATGCCACGATTCGCAAGCGCGACGATGGCCAGATCACTGTCGAAAGCAGCTCGGGTCAGAATTTCACGCTCGACGGCAAGCACCGGATTTCGGTCACGATCAATCCGTCGGCCGGCGCAGAGCTGGGCTTCGGCGGCCATGTCATTGTCGTCAGCGAAGAGGGCGATGATATCGTCCTCACGGTCAAGCGGGTTGAGGCCCTGTCGGATTCCGCCGAAATCCGCAGCGAAACGACGCTCTATACGCTCAAGGGGCTGCTTCCGGGCAAGCGACTCAGCGCCTGGGGTTTCATCGCGCTGGTGCTGGCAGCGTTTTTGGTCTGGCCGATCTATACTTGGGCGACCTGGCGCGGGGTTGAGGAACGGCCCGACCAGTTTTACGCCGACACCATGTGGTCGTCCGGCCCGCTGAGCAGCGCGCATCATGCGCTGAAGAAAGATTGTCAGGCCTGTCACGTCGATGCCTTTGTCACGGTGACGGACAACACTTGCCTCACCTGTCATGAAGAGGACGCGCATGACCATGCGGCGAAACCGCGCCTGCTGACCGCACGCGGCGGACCGGAAGGGCTGGAGGTGATAGGCGCGACCTTTGCGGCGGCCTTCAACAAGCCGCCGGGCAGGTGTGTCGAATGTCACAGCGAGCATGAAGGCAGCGGTGCTATGGAACCGACAGCGCAAAAATTCTGCGCGGATTGCCATGATGGGATGGATGGGCGCTTGACCGACACGAAACTGGAAAATGCGTCTGACTTTGGCATATCCCATCCGCAGTTCCGGCCGGCCGTGCTGGTGACCCCGGGCGGCAAGAACCCGCCGCGCAAGCGTATCTCGCTTGATCAGAAGCCGACCGAAAACAATGGCCTTAAATTTCCGCACGATGTGCATTTGTCAAAGACCGGCGGCGTCGCGCAAATGGGTCGACGACTGTCGACAACTTATGGCTTCGGCGATTCGCTGGTTTGCAAGGATTGTCACACACCCGATCCCAAGGGTGTGCGGTTTGAACCGGTCGATATGAAAGAAGATTGCAGCATGTGCCACAGCCTGGCTTTCGACGAGATCGGCGGCACCGTCAGGACGTTGCGGCACGGTGAACCGGAAATGGTTCAGGCTGATCTCAGGGCTTATTATCGATCCACCCGTCCGACCCGTCCGATCAATTTGGGCGGGATGAAGCGGCGGCGTCCGGGGGCGGACAACGAGGCTCGTGTCGCCAGCGATTATGCCCGCGCCGTGCAGTTCCGCCCGAGCCGCGCCAATATGGCGATCAGCCAGGTCTTCTCGCGCGGCGGCGCCTGCTATGACTGCCATGGCGTCACCGCGCCGACCGCCCGTGGCCGGGTAGATTTTGGCATCATGCCGGTGACCCAGACCGACCGTTACATGCACAATGGCTGGTTCAGCCACGAGGCGCATAATGATGAAAAATGCACCAGCTGTCACAACGCACCGACATCCAAGAGCGCCGACGATTTGCTGTTGCCGGGCATCAAGACCTGCCGCGAATGTCATGGCGGCGAATTCCAGAAAGCGTCGGACGTTCCGTCGACCTGCGCCATGTGCCATGATTATCACGCCGATGATGGCGCGCCTTGGCTGATCAGGGAAGAACAGAAAGACAAACAGCAAAAGCCGGATAAAAAGATTGCGCGTCGATAGCGCAACCGGCCCAAGGGGAGAGCGTCCATGCTAATGGCGCAGATTACCGATATTCATCTGGGTTTTGACCCGGACAATCCGGCGGAATTCAACCGCAAGCGGCTCGATCAGGCGATCAAGACGATTTGCGCGATGACGCCGCAGCCCGATCTGTTGCTGGCCACCGGTGATCTTGTCGATCGCGGGGATCAGGAAAGCTATCGCCGACTGGAAAATGCCTTTTCCGTTGTGCCATTCCCGGTCCACATGTGCATGGGCAATCACGATTTGCGGGCGCCGTTCCGCAAACAGTTCCCCGACGTGCCGACGGCGGAGGGCTTCGTCCAATATGAGGTTGATACGCCGGCGCTCCGCTTGCTGGTTCTCGATACGCTGGAAGAGGGCAGGCACGGCGGCGCCTTCTGCGACACCCGCGCGGCCTGGCTTACAGCAAGGCTGGCGGAAAAAACCGACAAGCCGACCATCCTGATCCTGCACCATCCGCCGGTCGACAGCGGCATTGAGTGGATGACCACCCATCCGGACGAGCCATGGGTAACCCGGCTCGCGGATACCGTCGCTGGACAGGATCAGGTCAAGGGCATGATCACCGGCCATTTGCACCGCAATATTTCAAGCTGGTGGGGGGATATCAGCCTGGCGGTTTGTGCCTCGACCGCGCCGCAGGTGGCGCTCGATCTAAAGCCTATTGATCCGGACCATCCCGATGGCCGCAACATGATTGTCGCCGACCCGCCAGCGATTGCGCTGCATTACTGGAATGGCCGCCAGCTGGTCAGTCATTTCGAAAATGCGGAAGAACATGTCATGCTGGCCCGCTATGACGAGACTCTGCAGCCGCTGGTGCGCGCGCTGCTCGACGAGCGACCGGAATAGCCCTTCACCGCGATGTTGTTCATCGACCGGAAAGCGTCGTTCGTCTAAAATTTGATTTCCACAGCAACCTTTTTTGCGTTTCCGCCTCGCTTTGGCTAGACACAGGGCAATTGCGCCTTGCGCGCATTTTCAGCGATCGGCGACGCCGGCTCGATATTTGGAGAACTAGTAATGCGATTCACCCTTTCCACCCGCAAATTCTTTCTGGGCGTGTCCAGCGCCGCGCTGTTCGGCGCGACCGCGACACCCGCTCTGGCCGACCATCATGGAAAAAAAATGACAACAGCAGAATTGAACAAGATGAGCGCGATGCAAGCGGCGCCAGCCGATGCCACAGAAAACAGCATCCTCCAGTCCTGGACCGGCCCCTATGACGGCGTACCGCCGTGGGATGAAGTCAAGGTCTCGGATTTCCCGCAGGCTTTTCAGGTCACGATGGACAAAATCCAGGCCGATGTGAATACGATCCGGGACAATCCGGAACCCGCGACCTTCGAAAATTTCACCGTGCCGATGGAACTGGTTGGCAATGAAGCCAATAATCTCTTCTCAATCTGGGGCGTCCATAGCAGCAACCTGTCGAACGAAGAAGTCCGCGAAATTCAGGGCGAATGGCTGCCGAAAATCTCCGCCTTCTTCGACCAGCTGACGCTCGATCCGAAATTGCTCGCCAAGACCAAGGCGGTGTACGACAATCGTGTAACAGCCGGGCTCGATGCCAAGCAGATGCGGCTGGTCGAGCGCAACTACGAGCAGCTGGTCCGCGACGGCGCGCTGCTCGGTGGCGCCGACAAGCAGCAGCTGATCGCCTATAATACCGAATTGTCGAAGGCGTTTAACGAGTTTTCCAACAAGGTATTGGCCGATGAAGAAACCTTCATCTTCCTGACCGACGAAGCCGATCTCGCCGGCTTGCCGGACAGCTTCATCGCCTCGCTCGCGGAAGCTGCCGAAGAACAGGGCAAGACCGGCTGGGCGCTGAAAAACACCCGCTCGGTGATGCAGCCGTTTCTGGAGAACAGCACCCGCCGCGATCTCAGGGAGAAAGTCTACACCGCCTATGTCAATCGCGGTGACAATGGCGGCAAGAATGATACCAACGCAACCATCGCCAAGATCCTGAAATTGCGGGCGGACCGCGCGAAATTGCTCGGCTTCAAGACCCACGCCCACTACCGCATGGCCGACACGATGGCGAAAGAGCCGGAAGCGGCAATGGACCTGATGATGAAGGTCTGGCCAGCTGCGGTCGCCCGGGTCGGGGAAGAAGTCGCCGACATGCAGGCGATTGCCGATGCTGAAGGCGCCGGCATCACCATCGCGCCGTGGGACTATCGCTATTATGCCGAGAAGGTCCGCAAAGAAAAATATGATCTCGATTCCGCCGAGATCAAACCCTATTTCCAGCTCGACAAGATGATGGATGCCCTGTTCGACGCTGCGGGCAAATTATACGGTCTGACCTTCACCGAAACCACAGGCAGCATTCCGGTCTTCGATCCGGAAGTCCGGACCTTCGAAGTCAAGCGCGGCGACAAGGTGATCGGCGTCCAGTATTTCGACAATTACGCTCGTCAGGGCAAGCGCTCGGGCGCGTGGATGACCACCTACAAGGACAAGTACAAGCTGGGCGGCCAGAACAATTATTCCGCGACCTCGAACAACAATAATTTCGTCAAGGGCGGCGACGGCGAACCAACACTGATCAGCCTCGACGATGCGACGACCCTGTTCCATGAATTCGGCCACGCGCTGCATTATCTCAACTATGACATCACCTATCCCGGCCTCGGCGGGACGCCGCGCGATTTCGTCGAATATCCGAGCCAGGTGAACGAGAACTGGCTGATGACGCCCTATATCCTGTCGACCTACGCCACCCACTACAAGACCGGCGAGCCGATCCCGAAGGAGCTGGTCGACAAGATCCAGGCATCGAAGACCTTTAACGAGGGCTTTTCGACGGTGGAATATCTGTCCTCGGCGATTGTCGACATGAAGCTGCACAACCGCGAGACCCCGGTCACCGATCCCGACAAGTTCGAACGCGAGACGCTGACCGAAATCGGCATGCCGAAGGAAATCGTAATGCGGCACCGCCTGCCGCAGTTCAACCATCTGTTCTCGTCGGACGCCTATTCGGCCGGCTATTACAGCTATCTCTGGTCGGAAACGATGGACGCCGACACTTGGGCAGCGTTTGAAGAAGCGGGTAGCCCGTGGGACAAGACAACCGCCGAGCGCTTCCGCAATATCCTGCTCTCGACCGGCAACGAAACCGATCGCAAGGAAGCCTACCGCAAATTCCGCGGTCGCGATCCGGAGGTTAAATATATCCTGAAGAAGCGGGGGTTCCCGGTACCGGGTGAGAGTGCGGATGCGGCCAAGGGCGGCAAGGACAGCGCGGCTAAATAAGTAGCCGAAACCATGATGGATTGAAAAGGGGGCCCCGTGGCCCCCTTTTTATTGGTCCCGCCGTTGCCGCGCGATCACGGCCTGAATCTGCAACAGGCGCGCCTCGGTCATCGAGAAGCGGAAGGAAAAGAACAGCGCTATCAGCATCAGCGGGACAATTGCGGCGGCACCAATCCAGACCAGCGCATCAAGCGCGGATTGCGCCACCGCCCCCGGCCGCATGCCCTCTTGCAGCCCGACCATATCGAGCGCGAAGCCGCCATAGAGCGGCCCGACGGCGCCGCCCAGCTTGGACGTGAACTGCAGAACGGCATAGAAGCCGCCCTCCTGCCGCAGGCCCGTTTCGGCTTCGTGCTCGTCGGTCAGATCGGCGGTCAGCGAAGCGATCGCGACGATCCGCAGGATGAAAAAGCTCATGAAAACCGCGTTCTGGATGACCAGGATCGCGAATATCACGGGATCTCCATTGTCCGGGATCAGCGCGAACCAGCGCAGCAGATAGGGCCAGGACAGGTCGAGCATCATCACAACTACCGCCCATTTGACGATATCATGCTTCGGCATTCGCCGACCGACCGTCTTCAGGAAGATCATCGCGATCGGCACCGCGATCAGCACGGAGATGCCCAGCAGCAGTCCCGTCTCGGTCGCCGGCAATTCCCAGAAATAGGTCCAGAAGATGATATTGAGCGCGACCGTGATGCCATAGGCCGCGGCCGCGCCCAGATCATAGCAGAGCAGGTTGCGGAAATTGCGGTTGCGGAAGGTGGACAGGAAATCGCGCCACAGGCCTAGAAATCCGGGCGTCGAGGGCTGGCGCGCTGGGTCAATCTGGCCGTGGCTGACATATTTCCAGGTGCCCGCGATACAGGCCGCGGCGGTGATCCAGACGATCAGCGCCGACAGCCATCCGTAGGTC
>JAGXGT010000075.1 GCA_024636595.1 Sphingomonadales bacterium
GCAAATAGGTCTTGTACTCGATCAGCTTCTCGGTGCCGCGGTGCAGCAGACCGATATGCGGATCGACGCGCTCGACAATCTCGCCATCCAGCTCCATCACCATCCGCAGCACGCCGTGCGCTGCCGGATGCTGGGGGCCGAAGTTGATGGTGAAATTCTGGATTTCCAGATCGCCGACGGTTGGGTCGGCGGAATCGGCCAGATGGTCCATTTCTTCGAGATAGTCAGACATCAGATGCCCACCTTTCCGTTCGCTTCGAGCGAAGTCGAGAAGCCGTCAGCCAGAGTTCCACTCTCCCGTTCGCTTCGAGCGAAGTCGAGAAGCCGGTTGGGACGGATAGAGGTGTCTCGACTGCGCTCGACACGAACGGGGAGAGAAAACATACTCACTTCCCTTCCCCCGATTTATTCGTCCCCGACTTGGTCCGCTTCGGAGCCGGCTTCTTGACATTCGCCTCGTCGCGCTTCGATGGCTTGGCTGCCTTTTTGTTGGCCTTCTTGCCAGCGCCCGTATCTTTTTTATCTTCGGTAGTCTTCGGCGTGGACGGCGGCGCTTCGCCACCGACTTTCTCGTCCCCGGGCAGGATATAGTCCGCGCCTTCCCAAGGCGACATGAAATCGAAGCTGCGGAAATCCTGCGCCAGCTTCACCGGCTCGTAGACCACGCGCTTGGCTTCTTCGGAATAGCGCATCTCGACATAGCCAGTCAGCGGGAAATCCTTGCGGAACGGGTGGCCCTGAAAACCATAGTCGGTCAGGATCCGCCGCAGATCGGTATTGCCGTCAAACAATACGCCATACATGTCGAACACTTCGCGCTCGAGCCAGCCGGCGACTTCCCAGATATGGGTGACGCTCGGCACCGGCGTATCCTCGTCGGTGGTCACCTTGACCCGGATGCGGTGGTTCTTGGTCAGACTGAGCAGATGATAGCAGACCTCGAACCGTTCGGGGCGATCCGGATAGTCGACACCGGCAATCTCGACCAGCTGTTGATATTCATGCTTGTCGCGCAGCTTGTCGAGCACCGTCGCAAGCTTGCTGCGCTCGACGGTAAAGCTGATTTCGCCATAGGCCTCGACGGTGTCGAGCAAGGCAGCGCCAATCGCCTTGCCAAGCTTGGCAGCGACGCCGGTGTTGCTCGAAATGGCTGGTGCACTATGGGCCATCAGATCCCTCCGTTCGTCTCGAGCGAAGTCGAGAGACCGTTATTCACCAAAGCATGTCTCGACTGCGCTCGACATGAACGGACAAATTTCAATGTAACCACCATATTCACCGTTCGAACGTCCCGACGCGGCGGATCTTCCGCTGCAATTGCATCACCCCGTAAAGCAAGGCTTCGGCAGTCGGCGGGCATCCCGGTACGTAGATGTCGACCGGAACGATCCGGTCGCAACCGCGAACCACCGAGTAGCTGTAGTGATAATAGCCGCCGCCATTGGCGCAGCTGCCCATCGAGATGACATATTTCGGATCGGACATCTGGTCATAGACCTTGCGCAGCGCCGGTGCCATCTTGTTGCACAAAGTGCCGGCAACAATCATCACGTCCGACTGGCGCGGGCTGGCGCGCGGAGCAGCGCCAAAGCGCTCCATGTCGTAGCGCGGCATATTGACGTGGATCATCTCGACCGCGCAGCAAGCGAGACCAAAGGTCATCCACCAGAGCGAGCCGGTACGCGCCCAGTTGAACAGATCCTCGGTCGAGGTGACAAGGAAGCCCTTGTCATTCACTTCCGAATTCATATCCTTGAAAAACGCATCATCGGGCTGGGTATCGGGACGCATGGGCGTACCGTCCGCGTTCAGGATCGCCGATCCGCTATTATTGGGTTCTAGTCCCATTCCAGCGCTCCTACCTTCCAGGCGTAAGCGAAACCGATGATCAGTTCCGCGAGAAATACCATCATTGTCGTCCAGCCGACCCAGCCGGTCAGTTCCAGCGAAACCGCCCAGGGAAACAGAAACGCCGCTTCCAGATCAAAAATGATGAACAGGATCGCGACAAGATAGAAACGCACATCAAACTGGCTGCGCGAATCTTCAAAGGCCGGAAAGCCGCACTCATATTCCGAGAGCTTTTCCGCGCTCGGATTATGGGTCCCGGTCAGCCGGGAAACGCCCATCGGCAGAAACACGAAGGCTGTAGACAGAGCTACCGCTACAAACAGGAACAATAATATCGGTGCATATTCGGAAAGATCGACCACAGATGACTCGTTTCGCTAATATTGGGGCCGCTTTTAGGCAGTGGGTCCCCATGCCGCAAGGGCGAAATGGCTTAATTTTTCGGCCTTTTGCGAGGCATTCGCAGTTACAGCAGCGACTTTGCCAATATCCGGTGCAGCTTACTGTGCAGCGCTTCGTTCGATGCCAAAATTTCGCCCTGACCGATCGGCTGGTCGCCGCCGGTATAGTCGGTGACAAAGCCGCCGGCTTCGCGAACCATCAAAATGCCCGCGGCGACATCCCATACTTTCAGACCCGCTTCAAAAAAGCCGTCGTAGCGGCCAGCTGCGAGCCAGGCGAGATCGAGGGCAGCCGAACCGTTGCGCCTTATGCCGGCAACCTGCGGTGCGACGGCGCCGAAAATCCGGGCCCATTCGCTGAGATCGCCGTGGCCCTTGAAGGGAATACCGGTGGCAATCAGCGATTCCGAGAGATCGCGGCGGGCCGACACGCGCAGGCGGCGTTCGCCCAGCCATGCGCCCTTGTCCATTTCCGCCCACCATGTCTGGTCATTGAGCGGCTCGTAGATCAGTCCGCTGGTAATCTTGCCCCAGCCGCGGCCGTCGAGCGAAGGCTCCTGCACCGCGATCGAAATCGCGAAATGCGGAATGCCGTGGAGAAAATTGCTGGTGCCGTCTAGCGGATCGATGATCCAGCGCGGCTTGCCTTCCTCGCCCTCGATCATGCCGCCCTCTTCGAGCACAAAGCCCCAGCCCGGACGGACCTTCAGCAACTCGTCATAGAGAATCCGTTCGGCCCGCATATCGGCCTTGGACACAAAATCGGCTGGCCCTTTTTTCGAGACCTGCAAATGCTCAACTTCGCCAAAGTCCCGGCGCAGGCGCGATCCCGCCTTGCGCGCGGCGCGTTCCATGACGGTGATAAGGGCGGAATGTGCAGGCATTTTAAATCTCCCCCCTCCCGTTTACGGGAGGGGCTGGGGGTGGGTCTATCTGTTTTTCAAAGAGCGGGCGAGCAAGATCGCAATGCCCACCCCTGATCCCTCCCGCAAGCGGGAGGGAAAATGATTAGCTGGCCTTGCCAACATATTCGCGGGCATAGACATCGACGATGATCCTTGTGCCCGCCGAAATGAACGGCGGCACCATGACGCGGACGCCATTGTCGAGAATGGCTGGCTTGTAGCTGGACGAAGCCGTCTGGCCCTTGACCACGCCATCGGCCTCGACAATCACGGCTTCAATCTGGTCGGGCAGTGCTACGGAGATCGGCTTTTCGTCATACAGCTCCAGCTGTACATCCATACCATCCTGCAGAAATTCCGCCGCATCGCCAAGCAGGTCGGCGGGCAAGGTGATCTGCTCGTAATTTTCCTTGTCCATGAAGGTCAGCATATCGTCTTCGGCGAACAGGTACTGGAAGGTCTTGGTATCAAGCCGAACCTTCTCGAGCGTGTCGGCGCTGCGGAAGCGGACATTGGTCTTGCGCCCGTCGACGAGATTCTTCATCTCGACCTGCATATAAGCGCCGCCCTTGCCCGGCTGGGTATGCTGGATCTTGGCAACCTTCCACAGGCCACCTTCATATTCCAAAATATTGCCGGGACGGATATCTACACCGCTGATCTTCATCGCTAGTCTCGCTTGATAGATTGTTTGATTGAGCGGCGCTGTAATCTGCTGGCGGATAATAGGCAAGCCCGGTGACAATGCCCGGCGTTAATGCCTGATAGCAATGAGAGCCGGAGACGACGAAAGGCTGTGCGATGGATCACAGGTCTTTTTCATACAATACCGCGAATCGCCCAGCGGCTAGTACGGGGTCATGGGACAGACAGATATCATCGGATTAGGAAACGGCTACACAGATATGCCCGCGCGTCGCAAGGCAGCGCTGGCCGCTGGCCTGTTCGGATATTCAATCGGCGATGGCCAGGTCCGCTCGTTCAAACCGACGGAGGGCTATTTGCGCGATATCGAACAAATGCCCAATTTTGCGCCGCCATCGGTCAGCAACTTCGTCGCGCAATACATGGCTTCGCATATGGGCAAGACGCGCACGCCGTCCTAATCGTCCGAAGCCGCGCTCAATATATCAGTAAATTTCCGGACGGCTTCTGCCGGTCCGGCCGGATCATTCCAGACAGCACCGCATACGGCGAGAAAATCGGCGCCGGCATCGATCAGCGGCGGGCAATTGTCCGGGGTTATGCCGCCAATGGCAACGCTGGGAATTTCCATCATCGCCGACCACCAGCGGACCAGATCCAGATCCGGATTGTGGTGCGTTTCCTTGGTAGTGGTTGGAAAAAATGCGCCGAACGCGACATAATTGGCCCCGTCCTGGCCCGCTTCCATCGCCAGATGGCGGCTATCATGGCAGGTGATCCCAATCTGGACATCCTTGCCCAGTGCCGCCCGGGCATCTTTCAGACTCTCGTCGCCCTGCCCCAGATGCACACCATCCGCACCCAGTTGCTGCGCCAGCGCGACATCGTCATTGACGATGAAAGCGACGTCAAATTCGTCGCAAATCGCTTTCAGCGGCTCGGCCAGCCGGGCCGCTTCCTCGCGATCGACATCCTTCAGCCGAAACTGAAAGGCAGAGACGGGTCCGGCTTGCAACGCCTCGCGCAAACGGTCCGGAAAGGATCCGCCGACGTCCAGCGGCGAAATCAGATATAGCTGGCAGGGAATGTCTCTCATGGCCTGACTTCTAGCGTCTTCATCGCACCAAGGCGAGCAGGAAACCATCCCACTTCTTGCTGCCTACCGTCTGGACCGCGGTGGCGTCGATCCGGGGATTCCCATGCAATGCATCGTATAACTGACGCGTTCCGGGAACCTTGGGATCACTGGACTGCGGATTGATCACCTCGCCTTCGCGCACGACATTGTCGAACACCAGCATCGTGCCGGGACGCGACAAGCGGGTCGCATAGTCCAGATAGGCAGCATAATTTTCCTTGTCGGCATCAACGAAGATGAAATCGAAAGCCGCCTCGCCCTGCGCGCACATCGCTTCGAGCGTTTCGCTGGCCGGTCCGATGCGGATATCGACAACATCGCCCAAACCGGCATTATCGATATTCTTGCGAGCAACCGCTGCATATTCAGGATCGAGTTCCAGCGTCACCAGTTGCCCGCCCTCGCCGAGCGCGCGGGCGAGCCAGATGGTCGAATAGCCACCCAGCGTCCCTATTTCCAGAATACGCGACGCGCTAACACCGCGCGCCAGCAATTGCAGCAGCTTGCCTTGCGCCTGCGAAACGTCGATCGGCGGCAGGCCCGCCTGCTGGTTATTTTCCAGCGTGGCCGCCTGAACCGCGTCCTCGCCAATCAGCTTGTCGGCGATATAATCATCGACTGCGGACCAGCGGGGATCGGACATGGTCAGGCGATCGAAGCGCGATAAATCTGGTCAATCGCGCCGCCGAGCACTGCGTCAAATTCCTCGTCGCTTTGCGAAACCCGGAGATCCTGCAGCAAGCCACGGCTGAAGCTGGCGATCATGCCTTCATTCTTCGCCAGTTCCGCGCACGCATCTTCGGTCGAATAGCCGCCGGAAAGCGCTACCAGACGGATCACCTTGGGATGACCGATCAGAGATTTGTAGAGATTGGGTTCGACCGGGATCGACAGTTTCAGCATCACCCGCTGATCATCCGCAGCGCGTCGAGCTGCTTGGTCAGTTCGCCCAAAAGGATCTTGTCGCACGCGGCGCGTTCGTCGCTCTTGATATTCACTTCCGGCTCGATGATCGGCACCAGTCCGTGGCTCAAAATCTGCTTGCCGAAATCGAACTGCTGCGCGACGACTGCCGCGATACCCTTGGCATTGGCCTTGTTGATCACCGACCGCATCTTGGTTCCGAACACGCCTTTCGACACGGCATGCTTGCACTGGTCATCCAAGTCCGGAATCGGTTTCATCAGCTGAACACCGTTCGCTTCGTCTTCCAGCCCCTTGTCGACCTTCAGAAACGGCACGACGCCGCTATCCCACAGCGCTTCCGGCACCGGCTTACCGCCGGCGTCGCCATTCATCGTCTTCTCGAACAGGATCGCGCCGATCACCTTGCCGTTGCCAAAGCTGGGCGAGGTGATGATGCGGCTGCGCATCTTGTGGATCAGGCCGAACATCTCGTCATCATTGGAGAACGAATCCGCGCCGATCCCGTAACCGGCCAGCGCCTTGGGCGTCGAGCCACCGCTCTGGTCCAGCGCGGCGATAAAGCCTTGGCCATTCTCGATTTTGCTCATCATTTCACTATTCGCCATTTTTGGTTTCCTGATATTTTCAATTATTTGGTTAGCGCTTCGACGCCGGGCAAGGGTTTGCCCTCCATCCATTCCAGAAAAGCGCCTCCCGCGGTCGATACAAAGCTGAAATCGTCGGCAACGCCGGCCTGATTGAGGGCCGCAACCGTATCGCCGCCACCGGCGACCGAAAGCAGCTGCCCTTCTTTGGTCAGCGCGGCAGCCGTCCGCGCCAGAGCGACGGTGGCATGGTCAAACGGCGGTGTCTCGAACGCGCCCAATGGACCGTTCCAGACCAAAGTCTTACAGGTCTTGAGCACATCGGACAGCGCTTCCACCGCTGCAGGCCCGATATCGAGGATCATCTCGTCATCGGCCACTTCATGGACATTGACCGTGCGGGTTGGCGGATTAGCGCGAAATTCCTTCGCGACCACCACGTCATAAGGCAGATGCACCGTGCAATCGGCGCGGTCTGCGGCGGCGAGAATTTCGTTGGCGGTATCGGCCAGATCATGTTCGCACAAAGACTTGCCGACATTGACGCCGCGCGCCGCCAGAAAGGTATTGGCCATGCCGCCGCCGATGATCAGATGATCGACTTTTTCGACCATCTGCCGCAGCACATCCAGCTTGCTCGACACTTTCGCCCCGCCGACAACCGCAGCGACCGGATGTTCGGGATTGCCCAGCGCCTTGTCTAGCGCGGTCAGCTCCCGTTCCATCGAACGACCGGCATAAGACGGCAGATAATGGGCCAGCCCCTCGGTCGTCACATGCGCCCGGTGCGCCGCCGAGAACGCATCATTGACGTAGAAGTCGCCGTAGGATGCCAGCGCCTTGGCCATGGCCGGATCATTCTTCTCTTCACCCTTTGCAAAACGGCTGTTTTCCAGCACAACGATACTGCCATCCGGCAAGGCATCAATCGCCGCCTGATCCGGCTTCTGCATGAATTGCACATCCCGGCCCAGCACCGCAGCCAGCGGCGCGACCACGGGTTCAAGCGAATATTCCGGCTTATACTCGCCCTTCGGACGACCGAAATGCGCCAGCAATAGCAGCTTTGCGCCCTTGTCCGCCAGTTCGAGCACCGTCGGCATCAACGCCTTCAGCCGCATATCGTCGGTAACCTTGCCATCCGCCATCGGGACGTTCAGGTCGACGCGGACGAGCCCGCATTTCCCCCGAACATCACCGATATCATCAAGTGTTTTGAAACTATTAGCCGACATTGATCAGAACCTTTATGAACTAAAGCAGACCCGCCATGACCTTCGCCGTATCGATCATGCGGTTGGAGAAGCCCCATTCATTGTCATACCAGCTGACGACGCGAACGAGCTTGCCGTCCATCACCGTTGTTTCGAGACTGTCGACTGAACTGCTTGCCGGTTGATGGTTGAAATCGGTGGAAACCAGCGGTTTGTCTTCATAAACCAGCACACCCTTCATCGGGCCTTCAGCAGCGGCTTTCAGCGCGCCGTTGATTTCCTCGACGCTGGTATCGCGGCCCGGTGTGAACACCAGATCGACCAGGCTGACATTCGGCGTTGGCACCCGGATCGACGAGCCATCGAGCTTGCCGTTCAGTTCCGGCAGCACCAGACCGACAGCGCGCGCCGCGCCGGTGGTGGTCGGGATCATGTTGACCGCACCGGCCCGGGCACGGCGCATGTCGCTGTGCATTTGGTCAAGCATCCGCTGGTCATTGGTGTAGCTGTGGATCGTGGTCATGAAGCCGCGTTCGATGCCGACGGTGTCGTTCAGCACCTTGGCGACCGGTGCCAGGCAGTTGGTCGTGCAAGACGCATTGGACACAATGATATCGTCTGACGTCAAAACGTCGTGATTGACCCCGAATACAACCGTTTTCAGGTCACCCTTGGCCGGTGCCGAAATCAATACCCGTTTCGCGCCTGCATCAATATGCGGTTGCGCCGCGTCCTTGGACTGGAAGAAGCCGGTGCACTCGAGCACGATGTCGATACCCATGGCGCCGTGCGGCAAATCGCCCGGATTGCGTTCGGAGGTGACTGCGATTTTCTTGCCATTGACCTTGATATGATCGCCGTGCGCGGTGACTTCGCCGGGGAAGCGGCCATGGACGCTGTCATAGGCGAAAAGCAGCGCATTGGATTCCGCATCGGCGAGATCGTTGATCGCGACCAGTTCAAAATCGTCATCATCGCGCTCCAGGATCGCGCGGGCGACAAGCCGGCCGATCCGGCCAAATCCGTTAATTGCTACTTTTGTCATCGGTGTTGCTCCTTTGAATTTTAACTATATGTCAGTTTTTAGCCAATTTTCTCGATAATTTGTGGGGTGATCGCATCTGCGGTCAAGCCGAAATGCGCGTAAAGATCGTCAATTGGCGCCGACGCGCCAAAACTGTCGATACCGAAGCGCAGGCCATCAAGGCCGGTATAGCGCTCCCAGCCAATCGTCGTTCCCGCTTCGATCGAAACGCGCAAAATTCCGCTCTCGCCGAGCAGGTCTGTTTTATAGGCACCGCCCTGTGCATCGAATAGTTCGGCGCATGGCATCGACACAACATCAGCGCCAACCCCGGCAGCCTCAAGCTTTGCCGCGACATCCATCGCTATCGACACTTCCGAACCCGTCGCGACCAGAACGACCCGTTTCGCATTTTCAGCTGCTTTCAGACGATACGCGCCTTTTTCGCAGAGGTTTACGCCGACGTCATGACGCAACGGGGGAAGCCCCTGGCGGGTCAGGGCAAGGGTTGAAGGACCATTGTCGCGCTTGATCGCCAAGGCCCAGCATTCCGCCGTCTCGATCGCGTCGGCGGGGCGATAGACATGCATGTTCGGCATCACCCGCAGACTCTGCAGATGCTCGATCGGCTGATGCGTCGGACCATCCTCGCCAAGGCCAATGCTGTCATGGGTCATGACGTAGATGACCCGGGCATTCTGGATCGCCGAGAGCCGCATGGCGCCGCGGCAATAATCGGTAAACACCAGGAACGTGCCGCCATAAGGAATGATGCCGCCGTGCAGCGCCATTCCGTTCATCGCCGCTGCCATGCCGAATTCGCGGATGCCGTAATAGATATAGCGTCCGGAATAATTGTCTTTTGTCAAAGGCTTGGTAGAAGGAGTTTTGGTATTGTTTGAACCTGTCAGATCGGCACTGCCGCCGATCATTTCTGGTAACGCTGCGGTAATCGCACCCAATGCCATTTCCGAAGCCTTGCGCGTGGCCCATTTCGGCGGATCTTTGGCAAGGCCTTCCATATAGCTCTGCATCGCTTTGCCGTCCGGAAGCTCACCCGCCATGCGGCGGTTGAACTCGGCGGCCTCGCCGTGGCCATCAAGCCGTGCATTCCATTCCGCCCGCGCATCAGCGCCCTTTTTGCCCAGCTGACGCCATGACGCCAGAATATCATCCGGAATGACAAACGGCTCTGAGTCCCAGCCGAGCGCAGCGCGCGCGCCAGCAATTTCTTCATCGCCGAGCGGTGCACCGTGGGTTGCGGACGTGCCCTGCTTGGTCGGGGCCCCGAAGCCAATGACCGTCTTGCACGCGATAAGCGAAGGCCGTGGATCGGCTTCTGCTTCGCTTAGCGCCTTGCGGATATCGTCAAAATCATGGCCATCGCAGGAAACAACGTGCCAACCCGAGGCCCGATAGCGCGCAGGAATATCCTCGCTTGTCGATAATTCCGTTCCACCATCGATAGTTATACCATTATCATCCCAAAGAACATTAAGTCGTCCCAGACCCAGATGGCCGGCCAGACCGACCGCTTCGTGGTTGATCCCTTCCATCAGGCAACCGTCACCGGCGATAACCCAGGTCTTGTGATCGACCAGCGCATCGCCGAAGGTTGCGTTCAGATGCCGCTCGGCAAGCGCCATACCCACGGCGGTAGCGAACCCCTGCCCCAGCGGGCCGGTCGTCGTCTCTACGCCTTCCAGCTTGAAATTTTCCGGATGCCCGGCGCACGGCGAACTGAGCTGACGGAAAGTCTTGATGTCCTCCATCGTCGGGCGCGCATAACCGGTGAGATGGAGCAGCGAATAGATTAGCATCGAACCATGGCCGGCCGACAGCACGAACCGGTCGCGATCAGCCCATTTCGGGGCCTTGGGATCATATTTCAGATAGTCGCTGAACAGCACCGTGGCCACGTCCGCCATACCCATCGGCATCCCCGGATGGCCGCTATTGGCAGCTTGTACCGCATCCATGGCAAGCGCTCTGATGGCGTTTGCCATGTTCTTTTCGGTAACGGTCATGACTGGTCTGATCCCCCGGATTGGCAGTGTGAAAGCGCAACAATATGCCGCGATTCGCTATTTTGCCTCCTCCTTTGATGATCCAGCAAGGCGCCGTCAAGGATCGCTTTTCACTATCCAGTGTTTACGGCGCTGGAATAGATTGATAGCAACGAAAGACAGCAACTTACCTGTTGGAAACAAGCTATGGAAAAAGCTCATGGACAATGAACGTGTCATCCTTGCCATCGGCCGCCTGGAACGCGCGCTGAGCCGCATAGAAACGGCGACCAGTGCGGACAAGCCCGACATCGACCCGGCATTGGCGGCGCGCCACGAAGCATTGAAGGCGGAAATGAAGCAGGCGATCCAGACAATCGACGGCCTGATTGAGCGACAGGAGAACTGACATGGCGCAAATGAAACTCGAAATCGGCGGCCGCTCGTTCATGGTAACCTGCCAGGATGGCGAAGAAGCGCATCTCACCAAACTGGCCGCGATGGTCGATGGAAAGGCCCGGGAATCCGGCGACCCGGCAGGGTTGAACGAAAGCCGGATGCTGCTGTTCACCTCGCTGCTGCTGGCCGATGAATTGCACGGGGCGCAATCCGCAAGCCCGAAGCCTGCTGCGGCCAGCGAACCCGCGAAACCCGATCCGATGGACGAACAGGCGATTGTTGCGCTGGAAAAACTGGCAGATCGTGCAGAGCAACTGGCGAACAGTCTTGAGTAACGCCCCCATCGCGCCTAGATAGAGTATGACGGGTACTGTCTGGCACGAGCTTGATACGATAATCCCTGAGGCGATATAACTTCCTAGGGAGCTGTCCCTGCCCGGATTGCGGACTGTTTTGCAGTCGGGTCCGATGCATATGGCGCCCACCTGACGTAATAGGCGTCAGAGGATTTTCCGGCCAACGACCAAGATGGTCCCGTCACTTCTTCTATAGAAAGTTACATTTTTTGAGTAGTTTGAGCGATAAAAAGAAGAAACTACGCGAAGAATATCGAAGGCGACGGGATGCTTTTCATAGCCAGTTGGACATGGCGACAAGAGGCCTCGCTTTCCGGCGTCCACCCACCCCGCTGGCAAAGCTGATCGATCAGAGTGAGGTAATCGCGCTCTATAGTGCCATCGGCTCCGAGGCACCAACCGTCAGGCTCGCAGACTATCTCGCCGAAATCGGCAAAACCGTCGCATTTCCTGTCTGCATCGGTGAGGCTCCGCTGGAATTTCGCAAGATTGACAATATGGACCTGCTCGAAGCCGGATTCCGGGATATTGCCGAACCCAATGCCGACTGTCCGGTGGTTGTGCCCGACCTGATCATCGCGCCGATGGTTGCCTTTGATCGGTCCATGCGCCGTCTTGGGCAAGGCGGCGGCCATTATGACCGGACCTTTGGCAAATATCCGAATGCAATACGCATCGGTCTCGCCTGGTCCGTGCAGGAAGCCGACTCGATCCCGGTCGAGCCCCATGACAGGTCACTGCATATGATCGTCACCGAATCCGAGATAATTCAAAGTGTTGAGATGACGTCATGACGGCACCGTCGGACCATAACACCCCTCATAATCCACCCGATCCACCGAATTGGCGGCAACCGGTTGGCATAATCCTCATATTGATTCTGATTCTGCTGTGGAGCGGGATCGTTGTCAGCCTGATCGACTGGATCATCGAACTGAACTTCTGGCTGCAATTGCCGATCTACATATTTGCGGGGATTGCCTGGATATTTCCGCTCAAGCCGCTGCTGATCTGGATGAATACCGGACGCTTCCGGTCCTGAAGCGCCATTCCCCTACAATTTAGGGAAATGGCGCGAGTGACGAGACTTGAACTCGCGACCTCCGGCGTGACAGGCCGGCGCTCTAACCAACTGAGCTACACCCGCATATGCACCTGCATGGGCGGTGAAGCAGCGCAAGTAGAAGAGCTCTGCATTTCTGTCAACTACACTCTTTCGATTATTCTGCAAAATTCGGATTCAGCCCCAATCCACCGTCATTTTGCGCTGATTCCCGTCGCTCGCGCGGCACCCGCCAACATCAATGTGCATCAGCTTTCCCGGCTGGCGAGAACCGGTGATGGCGATCAAACATCATCGTCATCAGCGGCCAAGCGGTCGTAACCCGATATCCTGACCAACTCCGCTGCATAAACCTTTTCCGGTCGTGTGACGGTTCGAAATACCGGAGATAGTTTATCTGCCGTTTACCAAATATTGTGCTTTTCTCACCATATGACCGGCATGGCTCACGCGCAGAAACAGGGTTTTGGACACCGATCGGATGCATCCGCAATGTCTGCTGATGATCGGCAATTGGCGGCGGCACGCGACACCGGTTTGGCGATGCTGGCAGCACTGGTGCGCAAGACGGCATATCTGGCCGACACAGCGCTGACAGCAGCAATCAAACCAGCGCCCCCATCCGAACAGCCTTGTGTCCACCATGAGCCCCTGCACAGCTTCTGCGGCCAGGCGCCGCACTTTCACTTCTCCAATCACTAGCGACTGAATCTAATCGGGGTATAGCAACATGATTAAACGCTTTCTTTGCGCGCTGGCGCTGATCCTGCCGGGCACTGCCATGGCGGCGAATAATGTCAGCCTGTCGAGCGATGTCTACATCGAACGCAAGGTTGAAAAGCCGAACGGCACCACCGCACTTGTGCTCGAGCAGCCGACAACGGTTACGCCGGGCGACAAGCTGGTGTTCGTCGTCAAATATAAAAATGTTGGCAGTGCGCCCGCTTCGGACTTTTCTGTCACCAACCCGCTGCCCAAAACGGTGGCGTTCAACGGCACCTCCGATGGCACCGAACTGGTCTCCATCGACGGCGGCAAAAGCTGGGGGCCCCTCGCCGCCCTCACCTACGTGACCGGCAATGGCAATATCCGTCCTGCCCTGATGAGCGATGTCACCCATGTAAAATGGAAATTCACTCGCAGCCTGTCCGCTGGTTCAGGCGGCAAGCTGGTATTTCGCGGTACCGTCAAGTAGCCGCGGCGGTTCAGTCAGCAAACAACAGCACCGGTGTCTCGAGGAAATGTTTGAGCGCCTGCACATAGCTGGCGGCATCATAGCCATCTACTACCCGGTGATCGCAAGAGATGGAAAGGTTCATCAGCTTGCGCGCGTGAATCTCCCCATCGATGATCATCGGCCGCTCGACAATCTTGTTCGGACCAATAATCGCCACTTCGGGCCGGTTGATAACCGGTGTGGTCGCGATCCCGCCCAACGGCCCCAGCGACGTCAAGGTCAGCGTCGATCCTGACAATTCCTTTGCGGTCGCGCTGCCATCACGGGCGGCGGCGGCAAGACGGCCGATTTCTGCCGCCAATTGCCAGACATTCATATCTTGCGCATCACGCAGAACCGGAACCATCAGCCCCTGATCCGTCTGCGTCGCCATGCCGAGATGAACCGCGCCGTGCCGCGTGACAATGCCCGCTTCATCATCATAAATGGCGTTGAGCATCGGAAATTGCGGCAGCGACTTGCAGATCGCGACGATCAGTAGTGGCAACATCGTCAACTTTGGCCGCTCGCCGCGATTGGCATTCAGATCCGCACGCATATCCTCCTGTCTCTTATACACATCTCCGAGCCCACGAGACGCTCA
>JAGXGT010000076.1 GCA_024636595.1 Sphingomonadales bacterium
CGTCTGGCCCTTTTGCCGACCGAAGCCTTTGACTTCGGTTACGGTCATGCCGGTCACGCCGACACCGGTCAGCGCTTCACGAACATCGTCAAGCTTGAACGGTTTGATTATGGCTATGATAAATTTCATTACGCCCCCTATTGTTGTTGCCAAGGGACACCTCGCAAAGCTCGTGCCAGAATCGGAAGGCTTTGGATTCAAAGGATTTTGGTGAAATTCAGACTCTTAAGGAAGAGTAAATTTTGTGCATTGCAACACAAGTGCACAATAATTAGGCAATTGTATACTTGACACAGCAGCAATATCAGTGCATTGATAATGCATGGAAAACGCAATCGACATTTTCGCCCCTCGCTTCAGCAATGAAGACGCTGCCCGTGAGCATCTTGAGGCCCTTCACTGGTCAGACGGTCCTGTCTGCCCTCACTGTGGCTCATTCAATGCTAAACGGCTGCCACCGCAGAAGCGTAAGCCTACAAAGGCGCATCCAGGCGGAACGGTCCGCAAGGGTGTTGTCCAGTGCAATGACTGCCGCCAGCAATATACTGTGACTGTCGGAACGGTTTTTGAACGCTCCAAGGTTCCTTTGAATAAATGGTTGCTGGTCAATCATCTGCTTTGCTCATCCAAGAAAGGTATGAGTGCGCATCAGATTGCCCGTATGATCGGCGTTACCTACAAAACAGCTTGGTTCATGATGCACCGCATCCGTGAAGCCATGAAAGACACTGACCAAGGCCCTATGGGCGGCTATGGCAAAACCATTGAAGCCGATGAAACCTATGTAGGCGGCAAGGTCAAAAATCGTCACAAGGGCAAACGTCACGGCGAAAACAAAAGCCCGTTCCACCAGAAGCAGCCCGTTATCTCCCTAGTAGAACGTGGCGGCAAGGTTCGCAGCTTTCATGTTGCCAAAGTCACCGGCCCATTGTTGCGTCAAGTTCTCGTTACCAATGCCCACCGTGGTAGCTGGCTAATGACCGATGATCACAATGGCTACAAAGCAGCAGGCAAAGAATATGTCGGCCATGGCGTCGTTAAGCACAGCCTTGGCGAATATGGCCGCAGCGGTGTTTTCCACACCAACACGATTGAAGGCTTTTTCTCCATTTTCAAGCGCGGCATTATCGGCGTTTATCATCATGTCAGTGAAGCACATCTTGCCCGCTACACAGCTGAATTTGATTTCCGCTATAACACTCGCAAGTTGACTGACTTTGAACGCTCCACAGAAGCCCTCAAGGGTGCTCGCGGCAAGCGCCTTACCTATCGGCGGCCTGTTGCAGCAGCAGCCTAAGTATACGCTTACAATCCGACAGATCGGAGAAAAGCGCAAACGCTACTATCGCTAATTTGCCACTTCAATTGCGGAATCACAGGCGGTGATACTGCCTTCACACCAAGCGGACGCAAGTAAAGACTCCGCTTCCGCCTTGTTGTCTGCTATTATTTCGAACGAACTGATAACACCGTCAACTTCATAAGCAAATGACCATAAAGGCTTTTCATTCATGGCTACTAGACCCTACCCTTCATTTTTAGTTTATATTGATGCACAAAATCAATTCCGATGGCGGCTCCAAGCAGCAAACCACCGGAATATCGCCAACGGCGGCGAGGGTTATCATAACTTTTCAGACTGCATGGATGCCATTGGGCTGATTCAAAGTCCCCACCCTATATGGCAAACCGACGCCGTTACTGCGCGCTTGGGTTAGAGCCATTTTTAGGCTTCCTCTTTTCATCCTTTAGCGGCTTGTGAGGCTTAGGCGGTGTTTTCAGCATCCGCTTTAGAACCTCGTCTTCTTTTTCTTGATTGGTGCCAGACATGAATGATCCTTTTGATAGCCCCCGCATGTTAATCGATGACGCGGAGGAACGCATCTCCAGTCTCGAAAATATTATAGAAGCCTTCATTCACCATGAAGGCCGGACCTTTCGCTCCGAGTTCGACATCAAAACTGGAAAGCATCTCCTCTACGTCCAGTATCCTATACCTATCCCGCCGAAAATCAGCATGGAGATCAGGGCAGTCGCACGCGACCTCAGAGACGCGCTCGACCATGCTGTCTATGCCAGTTCCGTAAGCATCTTTGGCGGCGACCCCCATAAAACTAAGTTTCTCGTCGCCGACACAGAGGACGGCATCAAGCAGGAAATCAATCGAAACCGCTGCAAGGACGTTCACAAAGACATCATCGCCCTCATGGTGAACGAAAACGCATGCGAAGCTGGCAATCCAGCCATCTGGTCCCTTAATCAATTTCGGAACAAAAACACTCATCGGGTTGTCTCTCTCGCCAACGCGACATCTGGCGCGATGGGTATCGGCTCGATGAAAGGCGGTATAACCTTCAACTCCATGAGCGAATGGAGATCGACCAGCAAACGTCTGTATTATGCTAAGATCAGGCCCCACAGCCAGAACTTCGAGGTCGATATAAGCCCTACCGCCGAGATAAGCACCCACCCCCAATTCGGGCTTGGTAGTAGGCCTGCACCTGTAGAACTTCGCAATGCTGCAACCGAAGTCAGAAGACTTGTCGGAAAATTGGAAGCTAGAACCATCCGCATTAAGGGCGGTGGCTGAGACCGGCCTGTCACGCCCAGTGGGTATATCACGAATCACTTGCTTTGTCATGTATACTATTGCCAATAATTAGGCAGCGCGCTCCGCCAGCCGGGCCAATATTTGCGGGATCACTTTTTCGGTTTCGCGGCGGCCAATATCGATCAGTTCCTCGGCGCGGGTAAAGTTCTGGATGTCGATATGGCCGACCGGCGGCGACATTGCGAAATCGGGCGGATCGAGCGCCAGCGAATAGCGGCCGAGATTGCGCAGCGACAGGCCGATGGATGCCTTGACGATTGCCAGGCTATTGGGTTCTTTGCTGCAATTTTCCGTGATTCCGGCAGCGATCGAACGATTGTGATAATCATCCTGCAGGTTGACCGACAGGCACAAGGCCTCGGGCGCCAGTTCGCGCACCGGCGACACCGGAACCGGCAAGGCCGCTCCACCGTCGACGAGCAGGCGGCCTTCATGTTGCACGGGTTTGAAAATGCCGGGTAGTGACATGGATGCACGGATCGCAGGCACCAGCTTGCCCGATTTCATCACAATCGTATCGCCGGTGCGCAGGTCGGCCGCGACCACGGCAATGGGGAATGGCAGGTCTTCGAAACAGGACTGTCCAAATTCGGTTTCCAGCTCCCTCTCGATATTGCGCGCGCCCATGACCGCGCCGCGCTTGAAATGCGGGTCCATGAAGCGCAGCATGTTGCGGAAATTGACGTTGCGGGCCATGTCCTCGAGATAGTCGAGCTTGCCGACCGCATAGCTGGCTCCGGTAATCGCACCGATCGAGGTACCGGCGATCGCGGCGATTTCGAGCGGGGAATCATCGATTGCCCGGAGTACACCGATATGGGTCCAGCCGAGACCGGCACCGCCGCCAAGCGCCAGGGAAATCTTCCCGGCGCCCGTCACAAGGACACATCCTCCGCCAATATCGCCCTGGCTTCGGCAAGATCCTCTGCCAGCACCATCACCCGGGCAGGCAAGGCGATGCCGGCGCCTTCGACAATATTGACATTGCTGTCGAAACAAACGGCACCGACGCCCGCAGCTTCCAGCCGCCCGCGGATGATTTCGGCTTCCACGCCGTGCATATGCCGGGACAGTTCCACCAGGCTCATGGTCGGTTATCCACCAAAATAGCGATCCGATGCCCGGGTCGGCAGGCCGTCGATGCTTTTGATTCGGTCGGCGGACTTTGCCACCCACGCTTCGGGATCGGACTGGCGGTGATATTTGACCAAGGTCTCGCGCTCGGCCTTCATTTCCATGCGGGGCACGCCCCAGCCGCAGCTGGTCTGGATATTGTCCACCGCGATATCGAAGATTTGCCGGGTCCCGGGCAGAATGTCGAAATGCGCGGCCAGTTCGTCCCAGCCTGCATCCTGCGGCAGCACCGGCTTTCCAGTGCCATAGAGCCGCAAGATCAGCGCCGGATTGGCGAAATTGTTGAACATGATGGTGATCCGGCCGTCGGCGACCAGATGGGCATGGGTTTCATTGCCCGAGCCGCCAAGGTCGAGATAAGCGACGCGATTGGGACCCAGCACGCGAAACGCGTCATAGCCCTTGGGCGATAGATTGATCCGACCGTCCGCCGCAGCGGTGGCGACAAAGAACATCGGCTGCTTTGCGATGAACGCGATATGATCATCGTTCAGTGCATCAAAAAAATCCGCCATATTTCGCCCTTTTTAGTAAAATGGCCCGCCAAGCAAAAGCTCCCAGACGACGACCAGAAGCCAGTGGATCAGTATCACAGGCCACAGCGACTGCGAAACGATCCTGATGTGGGTTAATACTATGCCGAGGATGAACGTAGCAAACAGAAACGACGGCTGCAGAAAAATCGCTGACCATGGTGGTCCAAAGGTCAGCGCCTGAAAGGGATGCCAGAGGACATACAGACCGATGGAAAGCCAGTTGCCCAAGCGTTGCGAGAAGGTTGCGAACCAGGAAAGGAGGAGGCCGCGGAAGATCAGCTCCTCGGCCAGCGCCGGGACGAGGAACAGGATGATAGCGGCGGCGAGCGCCGACGGGAGATCGGCGACCGGATTACAATATAGCCAGCCGCCCAGATATCCCGACAATGCGATGATCGCGACCGCCGGGAGCGCGATGCCGATGGCGGATTTCCAGCGACCAGCCGCTGGCCAGATTTTCAGGGCCCGCCAAGTCTGTTTGGCGGCCCGCATCGCGGCTACCAACTCGCTCCGTCATCGATGGCGGCCTGTTCACCCGGCCGGTTCTGACGCCCGAGGACCTCGTTGCGATGCGGAAAGCGGCCAAATTTTGCGATCACATCGCGATGCTCGTTGGCGAATTTCTCGTTGCTGCCGAGTTTGGTAAACAGGGTGACCGATTTGTTTTGCAGCTGGAGATCTTCTGCATGCATGAACGGCATGTAGAGGAATGTCCGCTGCTCCTCCGGCAGTTGCTGATCTAGTTCCAGATCAACGGCCTGTTCCGCAATCTGCTGCGCCAGATGATCGGTGGAATAGGCATCGGCGCTGTCGCGGAAGATATTGCGCGGGAATTGATCGAACAGGATGACAGCAGCCAGCGCGGTTTCCGGTGAGCCAAGAAAATCACTGGCAGTTTTGGATTTTTGCTCTTTCCAGAGTTCGAGGAAACGCTCTTCGATCTGGCTATCGACAGCGTCATTCTTGGCCCACCAGTCATCCGACTTGAGCTCCTGAAACCAGAAGGACAATATCTCGTCAGGCCAGCTCATGGGCAATTCACCAATTCTCTCATACCGGATCTCGCCTCAAGCCGTCCCGCCGACGGTCAGCCCTTCGACCAGCAAGGTCGGCTGGCCAACGCCGGCCGGAACCGACTGCCCGCCCTTGCCGCACATGCCGATGCCTTCGTCGAGCGCCATGTCGTTGCCGATACCCGCCACCTTGGTCAGCACGGTCGGGCCGTCACCGATCAGCGTCGCACCCTTGATCGGGGCGCCTAGCTTGCCGTTTTCGATCTTGTAGGCCTCGGTGCAGGAGAAGACGAATTTGCCGGAGACGATATCGACCTGTCCGCCGCCAAAGCTTTTGGCGTAGATGCCGTTTTTGACCCGGCCCATTAATTCGGCCGGATCGTCCTTGCCGCCGCGCATGAAGGTGTTGGTCATTCTGGGCATCGGGGCGTGGGCATAGCTTTCGCGGCGGCCGTTGCCGGTGGCCGGTACGCCCATCAGGCGCGCGTTGAGCCGGTCCTGCATGTAGCATTTCAGGATGCCATCCTCGATCAGGACATTTTCCTGGGTCGGCGTGCCTTCGTCGTCGATACTCAGCGAGCCGCGGCGCTCGCGGATCGAACCGTCGTCGACCACGGTCACGCCGGGGGCAGCGACACGCTGGCCGATCTTGCCGGAAAAGGCACTGGTGCCCTTGCGGTTGAAATCGCCTTCGAGGCCATGGCCGATCGCTTCGTGGAGAATGATGCCGGGCCAGCCGGGGCCGAGCAATACGGTCTGTTCGCCCGCCGGCGCATCGACGCTCTCGAGATTGACCAGCGCCTGGGCCAGGGCTTCATCAACCGCGCGGTTCCAGCGCCCTTCCTCGAACAGATCGTCATATAGATAACGCCCGCCCATGCCGAAACTGCCGCTTTCGCGCCGGCCATTTTGTTCGGCGACGATCGAGACGTTAAGCCGGACCAGCGGGCGGACATCGGTGGCGACAAAACCATCAGGACGGACGACTTCGACAACGCTCCAGCTGCCGGACAGACCGACGGAAACCTGAGCAACGCGCGGATCGCGCGCACGGGCGGCGGCATCAATTTGCTGGCAGAGCGCGACTTTTTTGGCGAAAGGAATCGCTTCCAGCGGATTGGCTTCGCCATAAAGATGCCGGTTGTTGCCGCGCGGTGGCGGGGCTTTCTCGCCTTTCGCCGGATCGAGCAATTGTAGGGTCTGCGCGGCGCGGCGGATTGCCGCCTCGCTGATTTCATTACTGTGAGAGAAACCGGTCATCTCGCCGGACACACCGCGCAGGCCAAAGCCGCTGTCGGTGCTGTAGTCGGCGGTCTTCAGACGGCCGTCGTCAAAGCCGAAACTCTCCACCGCGCTATATTGCAAATAGAGTTCGCCATCGTCACAGGTGGAGAGACTGCCAGCGACGAGCGCCTTGGCGCGCTCCGGGTCGAGGCCATCAGGGCGATACAGGAACGAGCGGGGGTCAAGGTTTTCTATCATTTCCCATATATAGAAATGAATCGGGGGCCTTGCACCCCTTATGTCGGATTATTCTTCGGGATGCGCCGGTGCGGCGTCAGCGGGACCGCCAACCAGAACGAATCGCCGGTCGCAATAGCCGCAGTCGACATAGCCTTTTTCGTCAATCTCCAGCCATACCCGCGGATGGCCGAGCGCTGCGCCGCCGGGAATATCGGTGGCACCGTCGCAAGCGTTGCGTTTCTTGGCGGTTCTGACAATTTCTGGAGCGTCGATCATGCAGAGCGATTAGCAACGGATGCGGTGCCGCGCAATCCTGCAAATGTCGGCAACAGCGGATTGTTATTGGCTTAACACCCCCCGGGCCTGCCTGCCCCACGGTTGGCTCGCCCTTCCCACGCAGCGCGCTGTGCAGCAGGCCCCCTTCCGACTTCGACCGTTAAAGCAGCAAAGCCTTTGATTGTCCCCGACAAGATGTTTATGCGAAGCGCATGACAAATGCAGCGATCTCGATCCAGAATCTTTCCAAAACCTATGCTGGCGGCAAGCAGGCGCTGGATGATGTCAGCTTTGATGTCCCGCGCGGCTCCATTTTCGGGCTGTTGGGCCCCAATGGCGCGGGCAAGTCGACACTGATCAACATTCTTTCCGGCATGGTCCGAAAGACCAGCGGCAGCGCCAGCATCTGGGGATTCGATACCGATGACAGCCCGCGCAACGCGAAAGCGTCGATCGGGATCGTGCCGCAAGAGATTATCTTTGATCCGTTCTTCACGCCATTCGAAGCGCTGGAGGTTCAGGCAGGGCTTTATGGTGTAGCGAAAGCCAATCGGCGGACGATGGAATTGCTGCGCGCCGTGCATCTGGAAGACAAGGCCGATGCCTATGCGCGGACGCTGTCGGGCGGGATGAAACGGCGGCTGCTGGTTGCCAAGGCGATGGTCCACTCGCCGCCGATTTTGGTGCTCGACGAGCCGACCGCCGGCGTCGATATCGATCTCAGGCAGCAGCTTTGGGAATATGTTCTGGATCTGAACAAGGCTGGCGTGACCATCGTGCTGACGACCCATTATCTCGAAGAAGCGGAAAATCTGTGCGACCGGATCGCGATCATCAACCACGGCAAGCTGATCGCCAACAAGCCGACACCGGAGCTGGTCGACATGGCGCGCGAGAAGCTGGTCGAATTGACGCTGGACCGCGATATCAGCGAAGCGCAGGATGCGGTATCCTTTGCCAATGACCTGTTCGAAAAGGCCGAGATCATTGGCCCGCGCACCGTCGCCGTCACCTATAACAAGGACCGCACCAATGCCGGCGGCGTGATGGCCGCGATTCAGGAACGCGGCTTTGCAATCGTCGATGTGACGACAAGAGAAGCGGATCTTGAGGATGTGTTTCTCAATCTGACTCGTGCCAAAGCGGCGTGAACCACGACGTCATCATTGTCGGGTCCGGCGCTGCCGGGCTTAGCGCCGCGATCACGCTGGCCCGCACCCACAAGGTATTGGTGTTGGCCAAGGGAGAACTCACCGGCGGCTCGACGTCCTGGGCGCAGGGCGGAATCGCAGCGGTGCTCGATGCCGGCGATACGTTCGAAAATCATATTAACGACACGATGATTGCCGGTGCTGGCCTAAACCGCCGCGAGACCGTTGAATTTGTCGTCGAAAACGCGCCCGCCGCGATTGCCCGGCTGGAAGAAATGGGCGTCCCCTTCAACAAGGAAGCCGAAGTCCTCCATCTGACGCGGGAAGGCGGACACAGCCACCGGCGGATTGTTCATGTCGACGATGCAACCGGCTGGGCGGTGCAAGAGGCGTTGCAAAACACCGCGGCGGCCCACCCCAATATCACGCTCAGACCGCATATGGTGGCAATTGACCTGATCGTCGACCGCAACGCGGAAGAGCCGACCGGCGCGAAAAACGTCTGGGGCGTTTATGCGCTCAACAATGAAACCGGCCATGTCGAGACGCTGACGTCGCGGGCGACGATCATGGCCAGCGGCGGGGCCGGAAGAACCTATCTGTTCTCCACCGCACCCCGCGGCGCGACCGGCGACGGCATCGCCATGGCGTGGCGGGCTGGCGCGCGGGTTTCCAATATGGAGATGATGCAGTTCCATCCGACCTGCCTCTATAATCTGGAGGTCAAGAATTTCCTGATTACCGAGGCGGTGCGCGGCGAAGGCGGGCAGTTGAAATTGCCGGAAGATGCCGGCGACGAAGCGGGCGACCGGTTCATGGATCGCTTTGATCCCGAACGCATGGAACTGGCCCCGCGCGATATTGTCGCGCGCGCCAATGACCACGA
>JAGXGT010000077.1 GCA_024636595.1 Sphingomonadales bacterium
CCGGCCAGCGTGTCGTTGCCGGTCCCGCCCCAAACCCGGTCGTTACCTTCGCCACCTTCGACGATGTCGTCGTCCTCGCCGGCCCAGATCACATCATCGCCTGTGCCGCCGTTGATGGTATCGCTGGCTTCGCCCTGCGCTGGCTGACCGTCTGCGTTGTCACCCCAGATGTAGTCATTGCCTTCACCGCCGTCGATGCAGTCGGCGTTGTCGTTACCTTCGATCACGTCGTTGCCGGTTCCACCAAAGATGACATCGTCGTCGGCGCCACCTTGGATCACGTCGTTGCCGTCACTACCGAAGAGGGTATCGTCGCCACGCTGACCAAGAAGAACGTCATCGCCAGTCTGACCATCCATGAAGTCGTTGCCGTCATAGCCACGCAGTGTGTCATTGCCGGACCCGCCGCCCATGAGGTCATCGCCTTCGCCACCGTTCAGATAGTCATCATCGGCGTTGCCCAACATCGTGTCGTTGCCGTCACCGCCGAACATGATGTCGTCGCCGGCGCCACCGGACATTTTGTCGTTGCCTTCTTCACCATGCATGATGTCATGCCCGGCTTGGCCGGCCATACAGTCATCGCCTTCACCGCCGCGCATCATGTCGTTGCCGGAACCACCCAGCAGGATGTCATTGCCGTCCTGGCCGTAGAGGTCGTCATTGCCGGAACCACCGATCAACAAGTCTTCGCCGGTACCGCCGATCAACGTGTCGTTGCCGGAACCGCCGGCGATGACATCATCACCTGCGCCACCGTTCAGCTGGTCATCACCATCGTCTGGGTCGCCCGGAAAGCCGCCAATCAGAGCGTCGTTACCTTCGTCGCCCCAGATGTAGTCATCGCCGCCGTCACCGTTCAGAAAGTCGGCGCCCTTACCACCGAAAATGGTGTTGCTGTTGTCGTTGCCGCCGATGTAGTCATCGCCGCTTCCGCCATTGCCGCGGTTTGTAAAGGCGTTGAATGTTCCGTTATCGGATGATGGTGATCCGCCGCTCCAGGTTGCTGGATTCAGGGCCCATGCTTGGTTCTTTGTTTTGATAGCCATTATTTTATCCCCCTCAGGATTGTAAAATATCCGCTGGCCAAAATTCGACGGCCAGATACGGATTGAAGCTTAGGCGTCGAAATCATTGCGACGCTTGCCTTATTTCAGCCATCTTTGGGGAGTCGGGACTACCCTCGTTTGGGGGTATGCTGGAAGTGAACTTCCGTATTTTCAAAAACAATTCGTTTCCGAATGTGCAACAATCGGCACAATAAATTTACAGCGCATGGCCTCTTCAGAGGGGGCATCCGAAAACATGCGTCTGTCTCTATACCTTCGATACACTGGCAGACAGACGCGTCAAATGCAGCCCCCTATGAAATAAGTGGCTGGTTTCCGCTAAAAACCAGCTCAGGGGTGGCGGTAATCCGCGAACGGAATTTTCCGGCGCGCCCTGGGAATGACCCTATCTTACTTTAATGCATGCTCTCTTGCGGGGTACGCGCTACTGTTTCCCTTTTAGAAACAAACAGTTTCCAAAATTGCTACAAAGCGTTTTTTTGAATTATGTCAAAACAAAGGCGATGTCAGTCTGCCCGCGATTCGTCCGGAGGGTGGGGGCCTCTGCATGACGGTCAAATATGGCGCTTTGCCGATCTGAAGCCCGGCCAGTCGGTCCCCTGTCGCTGGCCGGGTTCGAGTGTGCCGGGCTAGCCGTTGTCGCGCATTGCCTTGTTGAAATACCGCGTCAGGGGCGACGTCAGATAGGTCAGCGGCGAATGCTCTCCGGTGCGGATGAACGTGTCCACCGGCATGCCGGGGATGAGCGTTTGCTCCGCCGTGAGCTTGGACAGCTCTTCCTTGGGCAGATTGATCTCGACCCGGTAGAAGGTGCGCCCGGTCTGCGCATCCGTGAAGGCATCGGGCGACACATGGGTGACCTTGCCGAAGAGGTCGGGCGTCTCGCGCATGTCAAACGAGCTGAACCGCAGGATCACGTCCTGTGACACATAGACATCCGTGACATTAATCGGATCAATCTGCGCCTCGATGACGAGGGCTCGATCCTGCGGCACCAGAAACAGGAGCGCGTCCGCCGGGCGGACCACCGACTTACGGCCATAGACTTTCAGATCATAGACCACACCGGAGGTCGGCGCGCGAATTTCCATCTGTTCAAGTTGGGTCTGCAAGGCGCGGCTGCGCTCGGCCATCTCGAGCTCATTATATTGCAGGTCGCGCAGGACCGTGATCGCCTCTTCGCGCCGGTTACCACGGTACTGGAGCTCCTGAATGGTCAGTTCGGCCTTGCGTTCCAGCGCCTGTGCACGCCGCGCGGTCAGGTCGCCGATCGCACCGGCAAGGCGTGCATCCTCGCGCTGCAGCGCCAACACGCGGGAGCTTTGCGCCAGTCCCTGGTCCAGCAGTGTCTGCTGGGACACCATTTCCTTGCCCACCAATGTTATCTGCCGGTCGGTTGCCGTCAGCTGTGCCGTAATGCCGAGGATCTGTTCTTCGAGCTGCTGTCGCTGGTTGCGCAATTGGGTAATCGCACTTTGCAGCGTTTCAGCCCGAGCCTCGAAAAGATTTTGCTGGCCTTTCATCAGGGCGTCCACATCCGGGTCATGTTTGGCTCGCTCAATAAGGCGGGGATCAAAAACAATCTCGTCCGCTTCGTCACGCTCGGCTTCCAGACGGCCACGGCGGGCCATCAGTTCATAAAGCTGCCCTTCAACAATCTTGAGTTCCGACAGCGCCAGGGTCGGATCCAGCCTGAGCAGCAAATCCCCCTCCGTCACACTATCGCCTTCCTGAACGAGGATCTCCTCGACGATGCCGCCGGTCAGGTGTTGGACGGCCTGCCGGTTCCGCTCCACCACCATTCGCCCGGACGCGACCACCGCGCCATCGATCTGCGCGCGCGCAGCCCAATAGGTAAACCCACCCAGCAACAACAGGATCGTACCAAAACCGACAAGCAGCGGCACAGATGCCTTGAAGGGATTAATCCCTGTTGACGTGCTCATGCCACACCCCCGGACGAGTTTTTGTTCACGGCTGTGCGGACCTCTTTGAAATTGGTGAGCATTTCCGACATCACCCGCTCGCGTGGACCCCATGCACGGCGTGCGCCGTCCTCGAGCACCAGCAGTTTTTCACATTCCTTGATGGCCGCCGGACGGTGCGCCATGATCACCACGGCGCCGCCTTCGGCCTTGATGGCCAGAATAGCGTTGTTCAGCGCAATCGATCCCTGATTGTCGAGGTTCGAGTTCGGCTCGTCCAGCACCAGCAGAACCGGATCGCTATACAGCGCGCGCGCTAGCCCCAGACGCTGGATCTGGCCGCCGGACAATTCGGTGCTGACAGCGTGCAGCGGCGTGTTGTAGCCCCGCGACAGTTTTAGGATCATCTCGTGCGCCGCTGCCTTCTTGGCCGCGGCAACTACCTTTTCGTCGTCATAGTCGGTCGAAAGCCGCGCGATGTTTTCGGCGACCGTGCCGTCGAACAGCGACACCTTCTGCGGCAGATATCCGATATATTGGGCCAGCTTTGCCGGGTGGTACTGGTTCAGGGGCGCTCCATCGAGGGTGATTTTCCCGCCCGCCAGCGGCCAGACCCCCGTAAGGGCACGGGCCAGCGTGGATTTTCCCGATCCGCTGGGGCCGATGATGCCCACCGCCTCGCCCTGGCGGATCTCGAAGCTGATCAGACGCAGGGTTGCCTGCCTCGCGTTCGGCGGGATCACGGTAACTTGCTGGATGCTGATATTCGCCCTTGGGCGTGGAAGATCGACCTGTGCGGAATCTTCCGGCACATTGCTCAGCAGTTCGACCAGACTATCCCAGCCCCGTTTGGCGCGCTGCACGGTGCTCCACTGGTTGACCACCGTCTCGACCGGCGCCAGCGCGCGGCCCAACAGGATCGACGCGGCGATCATCACGCCGGGAGTGATTTCACCCAGCAGCACCAGATAGGCCCCCAACGCCAGCATCGCCGACTGCATGAAGAGGCGGAACGTCTTGGAGAAGTTGCTGAAGCTGCCCCCCTTGTCGGCTGCCGACACGCTTTGCTCCAGCGCGCGGTTGCGGGTTTTCGACCACTTCTCGAAGGCATTAGCCTGCATGCCCAGGCTGCGGATGGTTTCAGCTTCATTTTGCAACTGCTCGGAATAGCGGTCCGAGACATAGCTGGCTGCGGCGGATTTGACCGATGCCGTCTTGGTGAAGATCTGATTGAACACGGCTGACAGGATCAGGATGCTGCCGCCCGCCACCGCCGCCATGCCCAGCCACGGATGGAAGAAGGCGATCCCGATCAGGAAGATCGGCGCCCAGGGCATGTCGAACAGAGACGAGAAAACGGGGGAGGCATAGAAGCGCTGCACGGCTTCGAGATCCTTGAGCTGCTGGTCCATCTTCGCGCTTTCGCCCCGCTCTTGGGCCAGCGCTGCCTTTTTGAGCATGGCCTCGAATACCCGGCGGTCCAACTTTGACTGGAACCGCGCGCCCAGACGGGTCAGCAGGCGGTTACGCGCCCAGTCGACAAGTCCCATGATCAAAAACAGAAAAGCGACGAAAGCAAACAAGGCCACCAGCGTCGCCTCCGAGCGCGACCCCAGAACGCGGTCATAAGTCTGCAACATGAAGAGCGGACCTGTGAGCATCAGCAGGTTGACGAATATACTGAAAAACGCAGCCGACCAGAGCAGGCCCCGGCACGCGCGACGAGCCTCGCGCAGTTCCGACAAGCCGGACAACAGTTTCGGATCGGTCATAACAATCTCCGTCCACACAATGGATGTATATAATTTTCACGCCACACAAAGGCGCACCACTAAATGACATTATGTTACGCTCTAGATTTTCACCGGTCACGCATTGTTTTAACTTTCTGCCCTGCTCCATACTATTTTCGAAGATTTAGAGACAGTTAAAGGCAGGCATGCTATATGCAGTGCGAGGCAACAGAAACCGAACTTGGGTTCAATCCGGCGGCACGCGCCACCATTGGCTTTGGTTGCAATACAATGGTGGCAGGGACGGCATTTTCAGGCAGCCACGAGAGCCGCGCGCGGCCGACAAGGTTGTCAAGAACATCCGCCGCAAGACGCGGCAAACCTGTTCAACTGAAGAGAAGATCCGCATCGTATTGGCGGGCCTGTGTCGCGAGGAAAGCGTCTCGGTGCTGTAC
>JAGXGT010000078.1 GCA_024636595.1 Sphingomonadales bacterium
ATAGCGCTGGTCGACGGACGTACGGTAGTGGGGAGCCGGCGGTATCGCGCGCAGTTAAGCGAACGCAAACCCGCCTAGCTGCAGCCGTAATTCCAGTCTCGGTCAGGAAATTGGTGCACTGTCACCGTAATTTCCAGTTTACTAAATGCACTAATCCCCATTCATCCATGACAACTTTTGCCAACGCGCTTCGCTTTGCCAATGATTCTGTACCATCTCGCAAAAACCGCTGTCCTACAACCCACCCAATCGCTTATCATCTCGAATGGTCCAGCGGCAGATTCGCTACAGGCGCAGGACAGGCTCTTTGACAATTGGGAACAGATCGCGGCGCTGGCGGCTGTCCGCATGATATGACCGAACCGCTTTGGGAGGAAATTTGAAAGATTACACTAGGCGCCCGGCGGGTGCTCCGAAAAATCTGGAAATCCGCGGCTTTTGGGCAAAGGTCACGGAAAATAAAACAGACGTCTGTTGTAAAGTCTTCATCTCGGCAAAGCAGGGCGGCACGCGCTGATCATCGCGGCAAGACGCTCTGGATTGCCGCGTCGCTGCGCTCCTCAATGACGATCATCCTTCGCGTCTTCGCGCGAGCAACAGACTGGCGAAAGCGTCAGGCTGCGAGCAAAGCCGTTGCATTTGCGCGCCAGATGCGGAATCACGCTTGCCATGACAAATATAGACCCCAATCGCTATCTGGAGCAGCCGTTCGGCCAGCTCGCGGATCTGATCAACGCCCATGCGGTCAACCAGCCCGACCGGATCGCGCTGGATGATGGCGAGGAGAATCTTAGTTGGGCGGAGACCGCGGCGCTGGTCAACCGGATCGCTGCGCAGCTGCAGGAAGATGGCCTGCAAAAGGGGCAGGCGGTGGCGATCCTCGGGACGACTACGGTGCGCTATGCGCTCGCCTATCTCGGCGCGATTGTCGCGGGCGGTTGTGCGGCACCGCTGACCACCTCGGCGACGCCGAAACAGCTGGCCAATATGATCGCGGACAGCGGCGCGATGCATCTGTTTATCGACAGCGCCAAGCGCGCCGAGCTGCTGGAGAGTGGAGAGAAATTGCCTGTGCTCAAACATGTGATGATGGACGCTGCGACCAATGATGCGCCGTTGATCCATGACTGGATGGCGGAAGAAGGCGCGACCCCTGTCGATCTGGGGGCCGGTCCGAAAGACCCTTATAATATCATCTATTCCAGCGGCACCACCGGCACGCCCAAGGGCATTGTCCATAGCCGCCAGATGCGCTGGTATCATGCGGCGGTTGGCGAGGCGACCGGCTATGGCAAGCCGGGGCAGGTCACCCTGCTGTCGACGCCGCTCTATTCGAACACGACGCTGGCGCTGTTCACGCCGACTATAGCCTACGGCGGGACGCTGGTGCTGATGGGCAAGTTCGATTGCCAGCGTTGGCTGGAGCTGGCGCAGCAACATCGCGCCAGCCACACGATGCTGGTGCCGGTGCAATATCAGCGGCTGATGGATTTCGAGGGCTTTGATGATTATGATCTGAGCAGCCTGACCCACAAATATTGCACCAGCGCGCCTTTCTCGGCGGAGCTGAAAGCGGAAGTGCTCAAGCGCATGCCCGGCGGGCTGATCGAGATCTATTCGATGACCGAGGGCGGCGTGGTCTGTCTGTTGCTGGCCCACGAACATCCGGACAAATTGCACACGGTCGGCATCGCCTGGGGCGGCAGCGAAGTGATCACGGTGGACGAACAGCTCAACCGGTTGCCCGCTGGCGAAATGGGTGAACTGGTCGGACGCTCGCAGACGATGATGTCGGGCTACAAGAACCAGCCGGAGAAGACCGAGGAAGCCAGCTGGTATGATGAAAATGGCGACCGCTGGCAGCGGATGGGCGATATCGGAAAGGTTGACGAGGATGGTTTCATTACGCTGATGGGCCGGACCAAGGACATGATCATCTCCGGCGGTTTCAATATTTATCCGCGCGATCTGGAGGAAGCGCTGACTGCGCAGCCGGGCGTTGCCGATGCGGCGGTGATCGGCGTTGCCTCGCGGCAATGGGGCGAAACGCCGGTCGGTTTTGTCGTTGCCGAGGCCGGGGTGACGCTCGATCTGGAGGCGCTGAAGGCCGCGACCAACGCGGATCTCGGCAAGACCCAGCGGCTGTCCGCGCTACGCCTGATCGAGGAACTGCCGCGCAGCCATATCGGCAAGATATTGAAAACCGAACTGCGGGCGATAGTCGAGGCAAGTTAGTTTGCGGAGGGGTGTTATCGCATGATGTGGATGACAATTCTTGTGGTGGCGGTGGTGTCGGGGGCGCTGATCGCGGGTGCTTTCTGGGGCATCTACGGCAAATTATCGAGCCAGACTGAGGGTTTTGTGATTGCCCTGGCCGGCGGCGCGCTGATTGTCTCGCTGGTCAGCGAGATGATCCAACCCGCCGTCGAGCAAAGCAATCTCTGGGTCGGGCTGGGGGCGGTGGCGGCCGGAGCGGTTGTGTTTTCCGTGGTCGATTACTGGATTGACGAAAAATGGGGTGCGGAAGGCGGCGGCGGCTTGCTCGCCGCGATCACGCTCGACGGGGTGCCGGAAAATCTGGCGCTCGGGGTTGCCCTGATCGGCGCGGCACCGATTGAAGTCGCCGCGCTGGCCGGGTCGATCCTGCTGTCCAATCTGCCCGAAGCGGCGGGCGGCGCCAAGCAGATGGTTGGTGGCGGGCTATCGAAGGGCAAAGCGCTGGGTCTGTGGGCATTGACCGCGCTGATCTTGTCGGTCGCGGCGATTATCGGCAATATCGCGCTGGAAGGTGTGTCTCCCCATCTGCTGGCCGCTACTCGCTGTTTTGCTGCCGGTGCGGTGGTTGCTTCGCTGGCGACCGAGGTGTTTCCCAAAGCCTATAAGGAGGACCATCATATGGCCGGGGTCGCGACCGCGATCGGCGTGATTCTGGCGGTCTTTCTCGGCGAGCTTGCCACGACCTGAAAAAGGCCGGATTTTGACGCGACAAGAGACAAAGGCACTGGACTCAAATCGGGCGGCCCACTAAGCGGCTAAGCCATGTCCATAGCTCATGAAGAAACCATCCTGATCGTCGATTTCGGCTCTCAGGTCACGCAGCTTATTGCCCGCCGGGTCCGCGAAGCAGGCGTCTATTCGGAGATCGCTCCGTTCAACAGCGCCGAAGAGGCGTTTCACCGGCTGAAGCCGAAGGGTGTGATCCTGTCCGGATCGCCGGCCAGCGTGCCGGACGAAGGCAGCCCGCGGGCGCCGGAGATCCTGTTTGAAAGCGGCCTGCCGATCCTCGGCATCTGCTATGGTCAACAGGTGATGACGCACCAGCTCGGCGGCGAGGTGCGGCCAGGGCACGAGACCGGCGAAGGCGGCGAATTTGGCCGCGCCTTTATCGAGATTTCCGGGGAATGCGTGCTGTTCGACGGCCTGTGGCAAGTCGGCGAGCGGCATCAGGTGTGGATGAGCCATGGCGACAAGGTCACCGAATTTGCGCCGGGTTTCCGGATTGTCGCGACCACCGAAGGCGCGCCTTTCGCCCTGATCGCCAATGACGAGCGGCGCTATTATGGCACGCAGTTCCACCCTGAGGTTGTGCACACGCCCGATGGCGGCAAGCTGATCGCCAATTTCGTCCGCCATGTCTGCGGCTGTGCCGGTGACTGGACGATGGCCGAATATAAAGATGCCAAAATCGCCGAGATCCGCGAGCAGGTCGGCGACAAGAAAGTCATTTGCGGCCTGTCCGGCGGCGTTGACAGTTCGGTGGCGGCGATCCTGATCCACGAAGCGATCGGCGATCAGCTGACCTGCGTCTTTGTCGACCATGGCTTGCTGCGGATGAACGAGCGTGAGCAGGTCGAGACCCTGTTCCGCGACCATTATAATATCCCGCTGGTGGTCGTCGACGCCGAAGCGCGCTTCATGGCCGGGCTTGCCGGAGAGACCGACCCGGAAAAAAAACGCAAATTTATCGGCGGCGAATTTATCGAAGTGTTCGACGAGGAATCGGCCCGGGTTGGCGGCGCCGATTTCCTGGCGCAGGGCACGCTTTATCCCGATGTGATCGAGAGCGTTTCCTTTACTGGCGGACCAAGCGTCACCATCAAGTCGCACCATAATGTCGGCGGTCTGCCCGAGCGGATGAACATGAAGCTGGTCGAGCCGTTGCGCGAACTGTTCAAGGATGAGGTCCGTGATCTGGGGCGCGAACTGGGACTGAATGACCAATTTGTCGGCCGCCATCCGTTCCCGGGACCGGGTCTGGCGATCCGGATTCCCGGTGAAGTGACCAAGGAGCGTTGCGACATCTTGCGCAAGGCCGACGCCATCTATCTCGAGGAAATCCGCAACGCCGGATTGTACGACGCGATCTGGCAGGCCTTTGCGGTGCTGCTCCCGGTCAAGACGGTCGGCGTGATGGGCGACCAGCGCACCTATGACAATGTCTGCGGCCTGCGCGCCGTCACCAGCACCGACGGCATGACCGCCGACGTCTACCCCTTCGACGCCAGCTTCCTGACCCGCGTATCGACGCGGATCGTCAACGAAGTGAAGGGCATCAACCGGGTGGTTTATGATTATACCAGCAAGCCGCCTGGGACTATTGAGTGGGAATAAATCGGACAAACAGCCGGGGGGCTGTTTGTCCGATTTATTCGGCGACGTCAGGAGCCGCAAGTTGGAGAGCGATGGTCCTATTTACTCGGCGGCGTGAAGAGCGGGCAGCCGAACCAGGGGTAACGAACCCGGTATCGTGAGCGAGGCAGTCCTTCGACAGGCTCAGGACGAACGTAGATTTTTTGCGGTTTTGCATTTTTGGCCCCGCTGCCACGGAAAAGGTCGGTCGACCGGCAACCGTCCCAATCATTCGTCAAGTCCGCCTTCCGGCACAATTTTGTCGTTGCGCAGTCCCGCGCTTAGGCCCTCGGCCTTGCGCCCTGAAAAGAATTTGTGCTGTTCAGCCGTGCCGGATCGGGCGGCATCAAACAGACGGTCGATAGAGGTCTCCTGTTCTCCGGCGCCTAGCGAGCGAGTCATCAGCTCGGCCTCTCGGTCGATGGATTCCATGAGTTTATCTTCAATCGTCACCGTCTTTTTCATGGTGTCAAAATGGCGTTAAGGTAGCCAATATTCAAGATGGCAGCATCGTCGCCGATAACATGATGCGGCAGTTGTTGACCACCCGTCGCCGCCATACTAAGCCTGATTTTAATCGAACAATTAAAATCAGGAGAGACCCGCCATGAAAGCCATCCAACTCCACGCCCCGGCCTCGCTGGACAATCTCAAGCTGGTCGACCTGCCCGATCCGGCGGCACCGGGACCGGGCGAAATCGCGGTGCGGTTGCGGGCTTCCAGCCTCAACTATCATGACTATGCGGTGGTCAAGGGGATGATCCCGACGGCGGAAAATCGCATTCCGATGTCCGATGGCGCGGGCGAAGTGACAGCGGTGGGCGAGGGCGTCGGTGATTTTGCGGTGGGCGATCTGGTGGTTTCGACCTTCTTTCCCGAGTGGATTGATGGCGCGCCACCCGAGGGCGGTTTCAAGCGCGTGCCTGGCGACGGCATTGACGGCTATGCGGTCGAGCAGGCAGTTGGCCCTGAAACGGCTTGGACCAAGGCTCCAAAGGGCTATAGCGCCGCCGAAGCTGCGACTTTGACCTGCGCGGGCCTGACCGCGTGGCGGGCACTGTTTTGCGATGGCTGCGTGAAGCCGGGCGACACCGTCCTGGTGCAGGGCACCGGCGGCGTTTCGATCTTCGCGCTGCAATTCGCCAAGGCGGCTGGCGCGACGGTGATTGCAACTTCGTCATCGAACGACAAGCTTGAGCGCCTCAAGGAAATGGGCGCGGACCATCTGATCAATTACAAGAAAGTCGAAGCCTGGGGCCCGAAAGTGCTCGAACTGACCGGCGGCAAGGGCGTCGATTGCGTCGTTGAAATCGGCGGCCCGGGCACGCTCGACCAGTCGATGATGGCGACGCGGATCGGCGGCCATGTCGCGTTGATCGGGGTGCTGACAGGCTTTGCAGGCCCCGTGCAAACGGCTCTGCTGATGGCGAAGAATCTGCGCGTGCAGGGCCTGACCGTCGGCAGCCGCGCCCAGCAGATCGACATGATCGCCGCGATCGAAGCCAATGGCATCAAGCCGGTGCTCGACAAGCATTTCCCGCTCGCGGATCTGAGCGATGCGTTCCGTCATCAGGAATCGGGCAAGCATTTCGGGAAAATCATCGTCGATATCTAGATAGTCGATATCTAGATAATGGTGGAACCCGAAAATATTATCCTTGCCGCAACCCAGAGCGACTGCGGCAAAATTATCGCGCTCTGGGAAGCCTGTGGATTAACGCGACCATGGAATGATGCTGCTGCTGATTTCCGTCTTGCTGTCGAGGGGGCTACCTCGGATATTTTGTTGCTGAAGCAACATGATGAAATCGCGGCAACTGTTATGACCGGGTTTGATGGCCATCGCGGATGGGTCTATTATCTCGGCGTCGCACCGGCTTCTCGGAATCGCGGTCTTGGCAGAAAAATGATGGAGGCTGCCGAGCATTGGTTGCGCGAACACAATGCTCCCAAAATACAGTTGATGGTGCGGGACGACAACGACGCAGCTATCGGTTTTTACAAGGCGCTTGGCTATGATGTGCAACCGGTCGTGACATTTGGTCGCAGGCTGGACTGACCGACCAAGGCGCTTCGCGATCAGTCATCCGCGGCGCGAAACTAGCATCGCAGTCTTGCTACTGACAATCGGTTCACCC
>JAGXGT010000014.1 GCA_024636595.1 Sphingomonadales bacterium
GCGCGGACCTGCAGGGTCAGGTCATTTTCCAGCCGGTTGCCGAGATCCTTGACCAGCGCTGCCTCGGTTTCCGGCGACACGCCCTGATCGAGCAGATTGGCGATCGCCCAGGACATGCCGCGCAGGGTGCGGAGATTGGCGATCAGCTTGCCAAGCCGCGCCTGCGAATCCGGTCCCATTTTGCCGCTCAATTGCCAGAGCGCGGTTTCCAGAGTGATATAGCTGGACAGGAAGCGTTCCGGGCCGGAGCGTTCCATCGCCAGTTCGCCGGTCACCTGCGCCCAGCCGCCGCTCTCTTCACCGAGCAGGCAGTCGTCGGGCACAATCACATCCTCGAAATAGACTTCGTTGAAATGGGCGTCGCCGGACAGGTCGACAATTGGGTTGATGGTAACGCCGGGCAGGCTGAGGTCGATCATGATCTGCGACAGGCCGACGTGGCGGTTGCGGCCATCGGCTGGCGAGGTGCGCAGCAGCGCCACCATATAATGCGAGATATGCGCGCCGGAGGACCAGATTTTCTGGCCGTTGATCTTCCAGCCGTCGCTGACTTTCTCCGCTTTGGTTTTGACATTGGCAAGATCGGAACCTGCGCCGGGTTCGCTCAGGCCAATGGCGAAATAGCACTCACCGGCAGCGATGCGCGGCAGGATGTCGAGCTTCTGCTCCTCGGTACCATGGGCGAGCAGCATCGGTGCGTGCTGGCGGTCGGCGATCCAGTGGGCGCCGACCGGAGCGCCCGCGCGCAATGTCTCTTCGGTGACGATATAGCGTTCTAGCGCACTCTTGTCGTGGCCGCCATATTGGCTGGGCCAAGTCAGGCCAATCCAGCCACGCTTGCCCATTTTTTTGGAAAATTCCGGATCGGCGGATGCCATCCAGCATTCCGGTTCGGGTTTGAAATTGCCCGCATCGTGCTCTGCCGTGAGGAATGCCTGCAATTCGCCGCGCAATATTTCGAGCGCCGTATCGGGCTGGATGACTGGAAAGTTAAATCGCTGCATGATCTTTATTCCGTTCGTCCTGAGCTTGTCGAAGGACGGGTGATGGGGAGAGTCGCACTTGGACAAGCTCAGTGCGAACGGTGATGGGTGCCGACCGGTTCATGGTGTGACAATATCGAATTGCGGGTTTACCTCGTCGAGCGCCAGAAACATGGTGGCCATTAGTGCATCATTCCCGCTGATGATCATCTTCTTGTCCCGGATCAGCTCCATCGGACTGATCTCGCGCATCAGCAATTTTGTAAACAGGGCCCGGCGGATCGTGATTTGCGTATCCGAACCGTCGGCGCTGATTGCATAGTCTTCCTTGCGCGGGAACATCACGCTCTTGCCGAGATCGACGCTGACCGCCTCCTGCCGGTCGGGGAACCAGAAGCGGATGATGCCGCCGTCGCCCTGCATCTTGGCCGGATTGAAGCGGGTCGCCATGGCGTCAAACAGGTCAACCGCCGGGATGCCGTTGAGGACCTTGGCATTGGCGGTGGTGATCGCGTTTTTGATATTGTTGCCTTCGCGCAGTTCCTTGGCACCAACCAGATAGATATTCCGCCAGGTTCCAGCTTCAGACTGAAAGCCAAGCTGCTCATAGGTCGAGGCCAGCCATTTCTTCGCCGCGTCATCCGCTGGATCGGCGAATACCAGATGGTTGAAGACGGTTGCGGCCCAGCGGTAATCGCCTTCGTTGAAAGCCTTCTCGCCAACCGCCAGCGCCTTTTCGGTCCCGCCCATGGCCGCAACATATTTCTTCGAGGCTTCGACCGGCGGCAGTTCGTGATAATGGGCGGGCACCGCATCCCACCAGCCGAAATAGCGCTGATAGACCGCTTTGCTGTTATGGTTGAGCGTGCCGTAATAGTCGCGGACGCCAAAGTCGCTCTTGGCGAAATCGGGTTCGCCGATATTCTCGGCAATTTCGTCCATGGTTGCGCCCTGATTGGCCTGGCGCATGGTCTGGTCATGGACATAGCGATAGATGCCGCGCTGGTTTTTCAGCGCCGCCTGGACATTCTCACTATCCCATGTCGGCCAGTGATGAGAGGCGAGCATGACGTCCGATTTGGCGCCATATTTGGCCAGCATGGCGTCAATCACCTTGCTCCATTTCAGGGTATCACGCACCAGCGCACCGCGCGGAGTCAGGACGTTGTGAAAGGTGCGGGTCGCCACTTCGGCGGTATGCAGCGCGTTATACTGCGGCATATAGAAAACCAGCTCGGCCGGCGCTTCGGTTTCGCCGGCATCCATAAAGTCGAATGTGATGCCATCGACAGTCAGAGTCTCGCCATCCTTGCTGATCGATCTTGTCGGCGGCACCAGCGATACATCACCGCTCGACAATTTCTGTCCCAGACCGCCTCCAACGTGACCAGTTGTGCCGACCGGCAGAGCGGTGCCGAACTGATATTGCACCCGCCGGTTCATCGCAGTTCCCGCGATCACGCTTTCGCCGACGGACTCGGCGAGAAAGCCGTGCGGCGCAATGACCTGTATCTTGCCCGACTGCATATCTTCAGCCGAGGCAACGCCAGCAACGCCGCCAAAATGGTCGCCATGGCTGTGTGTGAAGATCACCGCGACTACCGGCCTGTCGCCCAGTGTCTTGTTGGCCAGCGCCAGCCCGGCTTTCGAAGGAGCGGGAGTGGTCAGCGGATCGACGATGATCCAGCCGGTCTTGCCAGCGATCAGCGTCATCTGCGCCAGATCATAGCCGCGGATCTGGTAGATGCCGGGGACAACTTCGAACAGGCCGTGGATGCTGTTGAGCTTTGCCTGTCGCCACAGCGACGGGTTGACCGTGTCCGGAGCCGCGCCGGTGATAAAGTCGAATTGATGCGAATCCCAGGCAACCGTCCCGTCCTCATTGAAGATCTTGTCGCCCGGAATCTTGGCAAGAAAACCGCGATTGGCATTTTCGAAATCGGTCTGATCGGCGATCGGCAGCTCTGCAGCCACTTCCGCATTGGCGGCCTTGGTCGCTTCGGTAGCGATGCCTTCGGGAGGGGCAGCCAATATCGGAGCAGCCGATATCAGGGCTGCGATTAAAATAGCGGTTTTTTTCATTCTATCCCTCCTATTGTTTCCTTGCGTGCTTGGGAGAGCGTCGCCCCGACAGCTACGCGCCTTTAAACAACGGCTTGCGCTTTTCGAGTATCGCATCAATCGCCTCGCGATGGTCGTCCAACTGCTGCAACACGCCCTGGAACAAGGCCGCCTGATCGAGATTTTCCTTCAGCGTCACGCTCTGCGCGGTGCGCACCAGTTCCTTGGTCTTGCGGATCGCCAGCGGCGGCAGCGCAACGACCATTTCGGCCAGTTCATCGGCCCGTTCGAGCAGTTTGTCGTTAGCAACCACTTCCGACACCAGGCCATAATCGAGTGCCTTGGCGGCATTGATGAATTCACCGGTGAACAGCATCTGATTGGCCCGGGCCTGACCGATGATCCGCGGCAACAACCAGGCACCGCCATCGCCCGGAATGATGCCGACGCGCAGGAAGCTCTCGGCGAAAATCGCATCTTCGCCGGCGATGCGGATATCGCACATGGTGGTCAGATCATTGCCTGCGCCGATCGCATGGCCGTTGACCGCAGCGATCACCGGCACCGAGATCTGCGAAAAGGCCAGCGGAATGCGCTGGATACCGGTCTTGTACCAATTCTCGATTTCCAGCGGCGTCATGTTCTGCTCTGCGGTCATCGCCTTGATCTCGTGGAGATTGCCGCCGGAAGAAAAGCTTTTGCCATTGGCAGCCAGCACAACACAGCTGACACCTGCATCGGCGTCGGCCTTGTTGATCGCGTTGACCAGCGCTTCGCACAAATCTTTCGAAAGCGCGTTGCGCGTTTCCGGCTTGTTCAATGTGATTGTCACAATGCGGTCATTTTTTTCGTAGAGAACTACGTCAGCCATAGAATTGGTCCTTGCCCTGCGTTTCTTTTCTTATGCGCCTGTCATTGCAGGGGTTCATGGATTCTGCAAGACTCGCTCGGCCCAACTCGTTAAATGAACGGTGATGATCCGACAGAAAACCCCAACCGCAAGCCAAGACGCAGCCGGTTTCACGCTGGTGGAATTGATGGTCGTGCTGCTGATCATCGGATTGATGGCTTCCGTGGTTGTGTTTTCCTTTCCCAGCGGCGGCAGCGCGCTGGAAGAAGATGCCCAGCGCTTTGCCGCGCGGACCGCAGCGCTGCGCGACAACGCGATCCTGCAATCGCGGCCGATGGCGGTGCAGGTCACGCCATCCGGCTACAGTTTTCTGGAGCGGCGCAAGGGCAGCTGGTCGGTGATCGAGGACAAGCCATTCGTGTCGACCAACTGGTCCGATGGCGTGACCGCGCAAACCGGCGATACCGGACCGATGATGATCAGCTTTGAAAGCACCGGCCTGCCCAGCGATCAGGCCGAGCTTGTCCTGAACGGCAATGAGCAAAGCCGCCGCATCCTGATTGCCCCGATGGGCGATGTGAAGCTGGCCGGAACCGCGCCATGATGCGGCTCGGCAAATATACTCCAACCACATCCGGAGAGCGCGGCTTCACCCTGATCGAAATGCTGGTGGCGCTGTCGGTTTTCAGCCTCGCCGCGCTGTCGCTGATCCGGCTGCAGGCTTTTACCACGCACAATGCCGCCGAACTGGAAATGCGCGTGGTCGCGCAATCGGTGGTCCGCAACCGGGCGGTTGAAATCCTCACCGACCCGCGCCCGCCAGCGCTGGGACAGCAAAGTGGATCAGTCGAGAATGGCGGCTGGCAATGGCAATGGGCGCAGGATGCAAAGCTGACCGAGGACCAACGCTTCATCCAGGTCGATATCAGCGCCCGCGAGGAAGGGAGCGGCGCACCCGCATCGCTCACCATATTGCGACCTTCGGAACTAGTGCTGGATGAGCCGGCGGCAGAGCTGCCTGCAAACTAGCAATGCGCCGGAAAAATCTTATGTTTCACCTTTGTTTCGACCGGAACACCGGTTAGAAGCGCAGGGAAATTGGCTAACGGACAGAAAAATGAGCAAACTCGAAGATGCATTAGAAGATTTTGATATGGACGACCTGCCGGAAGGGGATGAGTCGATGCTGGAGTGGTGGGATTTTGATGATCCGGCCGAGATGGTGGATGCCGTCGCTGGCGATATCCAGTTCATTATCGAGAGCGCGCTCGATGCGCGCGGCGATGCGTTGCTCGCCTTGCCGGCCAGCGATGACGCGATGCCGGTGCTCGAGGCTCTTGCAGAAAAGCAGATCAAGTGGAATCATGTCACGATAATCCCGACCCACGACCTGCTGGTGCCGCTAGATGATCCGCGCAGCCAGGTGAAGAAGCTGGCGAGCCTGTTTCTAACTCGCGGTGCACGGGTTTTGCCTTTGGCGCCCGAGCATGAGGATTATCATATGGCTGGCGCCGCTGCCGATGCGCGGTTGCGCGACACGAAATGGCCACCGGATCTGGTTTTGCTGGGCATGGGCGCCGACGGCAGCACCGCGGGGATCATCGAAAGCGCCGATATGGAAGAAGCGCTCGATGGACCGCCAGAGAAAATTGCTGTGGGCCTGCTCCCTGAAGATGGCGACACGCCGCTGGTCACGATCACCAAGGCGGCGATCTGCGAAGCGCGCACCGTGGTGGTTCTGCTCAAGGGCGCTGCCAGCCAGACGATGCTCGAATCAGAAATCGAACAGGGCGCGACCAGCATGGCGCCGATTGGCCGGATATTTGCCGATCTCGCCGTGCCTGTGGATATCTATGTGGAAAATTAGGGGGCCATTTCTGCCTTCTATCGCTGATCGGTGTGACTATCGATTGATTTAACTGCGCGATTAAACCATGGTGCCAACGAAAGCGAATCGCCGAATCAGGCGATCGAACAGTTGGAGAACGCCAGACCATGCATCCTTCCGTCCACGCACAGGAAAATCCCGACAAGCCAGCCGTAATCATGGCGAGCTCCGGGGAAGTCATCACTTATGCTGAGCTGGACAGACTGTCTAACAAGGTCGCGCAGCTCTATCGCAGCCGCGGCCTGCAGATCGGTGACACCGTCGCCATCTGCATGGAAAATCACCGGCAATTTTTCCCGGTCACCTGGGGGTCACAGCGTTCCGGCCTGTTCCAGGTCGCGATTTCCAGCCGCCTGACCGCCGACGAAGTCAGCTATATCCTGAAGGATTCCGGTGCCAAGCTGCTAATCAGTTCGCAGAACATGCTGCCGGTCGTCGATCGGCTTCGGACCTTGAATCCCGACGTCGACCAGCTGATCTTTGGCGCGGACGACGAACGCGCGATCGAGGCGGTGCTCGAATCGATGCCGGACACGCCGATTGCCGATGAGCGTGCCGGTATCGATATGCTCTATTCGTCGGGCACGACTGGCCAGCCCAAAGGCGTCAAGCTGCCGTTGCCGCTGGATGAAAATATTGCCGGGCCCAATGGCATTGCAACGCTGGCAGAGGCGATTTTCGGTTTCCACAAGGACTGCGTCTATCTTTCCCCGGCACCGCTATACCATGCCGCGCCGTTGCGCTGGAATATTGCCGTGCAGGCGCTCGGCGGCACCAGCATTATCATGGAAAAATTTGACCCCGAACACGCGTTGCAGCTGGTCGAGAAATATAAATGCGATGTTGGCCAATGGGTCCCAACCCATTTTGTCCGGATGCTGAAACTGCCGGAAGAGGTCCGCACAAAATATGACGTGTCTTCGATCAAGAGCGCGGTCCACGCCGCCGCGCCCGTGCCGGTTCCGATCAAGGAAAAGATGATTGAATGGTGGGGGCCGGTGCTCAACGAATATTATGCCGGCACCGAAGGCAATGGCTTTGTCTTCTGCAACAGCGAAGGCTGGTTGTCGCACAAGGGGACGGTCGGACAGCCGATCAATTGCGTGGTCCATATCTGCGATGAAAATGGCGATGAAGTGCCCGTTGGCGAGGAAGGCCAGATCTATTTCGAGAGCGGTTCCAAGTTCGAATATCATAACGACCCGGAGAAGACGAAGGCGGTAACCCATGCCAAGGGCTGGACCTCGCTGGGTGATGTCGGGAAGCTCGACGAGGACGGCTTTCTCTATCTGACCGACCGCAAGAGCTTCATGATCATTTCGGGCGGTGTGAATATCTATCCGCAGGAAATCGAAAATCTGCTGGTCAACCATCCCAAGGTCGCGGACGCCGCCGTGATTGGCGCGCCGGACGAGGATATGGGCGAGAAGGTTGTCGCGGTCGTGCAGCCGATCGACATGGCGGATGCGGGCGAAGAACTGGCGCAGGAACTCGAAGCCTATCTCCGGCAGTCACTGTCCGGGGTGAAGATCCCGCGACGGATCGATTTTCGCTCCGAGCTTCCTCGCCATGCCACCGGCAAGCTTTACAAGCGGTTATTGCGCGATGAATATTGGAACAAGCAGGAAAGCGGGGCCGTCTGATGGCAACGCAAGCAGAACCCATATTGACCGGCGCCGATGCGCAGGCGATTATCGACCCGGCCAATTACGTCGATTGGGATTCCCTGCTAGACCGCTTCGACCGGCTGCGCAGCGAGACGCCGGTTGTGAAGGTGGTCAACGACGACATCCACGATCCCTTCTGGCTGGTCACCAGCTATGATGACGTGATGCGGATCAGCAAGGACAACAAGCTGTTCCTCAACAGCCCGCGCAGCGTTACCTTTAGCGACAAGAATAGCGGTGCCTTCGTCAAATCGATTACCGGCGGCGATCCCAATCTGGTGCGGTCGCTGGTCGCGCTGGATGCGCCGACCCATCCGCAATATCGGCGGCTGACGCAAGACTGGTTCATGCCGAAGAATATCCGCCAGATGGAAGATGAAATCAGCGCCCTGGCCAAGGTCACCGTCGACCGGCTGGTCGATGCTGGCGGCGAAGCGGATTTTGTACCGCTGGTGTCGGCACCCTATCCGCTGCACGTGGTGATGCAGATATTGGGCGTGCCGGAAGCCGACGAGCAGCGGATGCTGTTCCTCACCCAGCAGATGTTCGGCGGACAGGATGAAGATCTCAACAAGTCGGGCATGGCCGACATGACCCCGGAGCAGATCATGCAGCTGGTGGTCGGCGCGGTTGCTGACTTCGAGGCCTATTTCGCCAAGCTGACCGAGGAAAAACGCGCCAACCCGACCGATGATGTGGCGAGCGTGATCGCCAATGCCAGGGTTGATGGTGCGCATCTCAGCGACCGCGATATGGCGGGCTATTATATCATCCTTGCCGCCGCCGGGCATGATACGACCTCGGCCTCGACCGCCGGCGCGATGATGGCGCTGGCCCGGGATCCCGAACAATTTGCGCGGCTCAAGGCTGACCGCGATCTGCTGCCCGGCATTGTCGAGGAAGCGATCCGCTGGACCACGCCCGTGCAGCATTTCATGCGCACGGCTGCGGAAGATACCGAGCTTGGGGGCCAGAGAATCGCCAAGGATGACTGGCTGATGATCAGCTATATCGCGGCCAATCATGATCCGAGCATCTTTCCCGACCCGCGCAAGTTTGACGCGTCGCGCTCGCCGAACCGACATGTGGCTTTTGGTGCCGGTGCGCATCAATGTCTCGGCCTCCACATGGCGCGGATGGAAATGAAAATATTGTTCAACGAACTGCTCGACCGGATCGAAACACTCGAGTTGGCCGGCGAACCGGTCCGCGCCAAGTCGACCTTTGTTGGCGGGCTGAAAACCCTGCCGATCCGCTATCGTCTATCAAAATGAATGGCGCGGAGAACCTTGAAATTCACTATAAACGACTCAAATAGAATCGAACGGCAGACACCATAGGAGAGCATGATGGTTACCCAATATAAGAATTTGATCAACGGCGAGATGGTCAGCACTTCGCAAATGCTGGATGTCGTCAACCCGGCCAATGAAGAAGTGATCGGCCAGGTTCCCGCTTGCGGTGAAGCCGAACTGGATCAGGCTGTTGCTGCCGCGCGCGCTGCCTTCAAGACATGGTCGAAGAAGCCGATCGATGAACGCCGCAAGGTGGTGCAGGTGATCGCTGGCGTGATCAATGAAAATAATGATGAGCTGTTCCGCTTGCTGACCGCGGAGCAGGGCAAGCCCCATGCACAGGCGCAGGGCGAAATCGCCGGCGCTGCCTATATGGCCGGGTCGCAGGCGACGCTGGAACTGGAAGACGAAATTAACGAGGATACAGCCGAGCGTCTTAGCCGCACCCGCCGGGTACCGGTTGGCGTTGTCGGTGGCATAGTGCCGTGGAATTTTCCGGTGATGATGGCGGTGCAGAAAATTGCTCCTGCCTTGTTGTCCGGTTGCACGATCGTGCTCAAGCCATCGCCGTTCACACCGCTGACCACCTTGCGTCTGGCGGAACTGATCAAGGATGTCGCCCCTCCCGGCGTGGTCAATATCATCACCGGCGAAGACAGCCTCGGGCCGTTGATCACCGCGCACCCCGATATCGACAAAATCACCTTCACCGGCTCCACCGCAACCGGCAAGAAGATCATGGAAGGCGCTTCCAAGGATCTCAAGCGGATCACGCTGGAACTGGGCGGCAATGACGCCTCGATCGTGCTGCCGGATGCCAATGTCGAGAAGGTCGCCGAGCAATTGTTCTGGTCGAGCTTCACCAACGCCGGACAAATCTGCGTCGCTGCGAAGCGCATCTATATTCACGAAGATATTTATGACGAGCTCAGCACTGCGATTGCTGCCTATGCCAAGAATGTGAAGGTCGGCGACGGCTCGCAGCAGGGCACGGCGGTCGGTCCGATCCAGAACAAGAAGCAATATGAGCGGGTGCTCGAACTGATCAAGGATGCCAAGGACAATGGCTATAAATTCCTGGTCGGCGGCGATGCGCAGGATGACAGCATTCCGGGCTATTATGTGCCGATCACGATCCTCGACAATCCGCCGGAAGATGCGCGGATCGTCGCCGAGGAGCAATTCGGTCCGGTCATGCCGCTGATGAAATTCAGCACCACCGACGAGGCGATCAGCCGCGCCAACAACAGCGAATATGGTCTGGCCGGTGCGGTATGGACCGCCGATGCTGACGAAGGCGTCCGGGTTGCTGAACAGCTTGAAACCGGCACCGTCTGGGTCAATGAATTCCTCCACCTGTCGCCTTTTGCTCCGTTTGGCGGACATAAGCAGTCCGGTTTTGGTGCCGAATATGGCAAGGAAGGCCTGCTCGAATTCACCTATCCGCAGGTGATCACGGTCAAGAAAGACAATGTGCCTGCCTGA
>JAGXGT010000079.1 GCA_024636595.1 Sphingomonadales bacterium
CTTTCGAATAGTAACGGGTACCGATGAAATCCGGCACGGTGAACTGGCCGAACTTGCGCAGATAGGGGGCCAGCAGCAGCGCCAGCATCACATAGCCGCCGGTCCAGCCCATCAGATAGACCGAACCGTCATAGCCGGAAAAGGCGATGATCCCGGCCATCGAAATGAAACTTGCCGCCGACATCCAGTCGGCGGCCGTCGCCATGCCGTTGACTACCGGATTGACGCCGCCGCCAGCCACATAAAACTCGCTGGTCGACCCGGCGCGCGAGGCAATGGCGATACCGATATAGAGCGCGAAGGACAGGCCGACGAACAGATAGATGAGCGTCTGGGTTGCCATCAGCCGCGATCAGTCATCGAGATCATATTGGCGCTCGATCTGCTTCATCCGGACGCTGTAAAAAATGATCAGCAAAATGAAAAAGTAGATCGCGCCTTGCTGCGCGAACCAGAAGCCGAGCGGGTAGCCGCCGATCGAAAATTGGTCGAGAAAGTCGCGGAAAAGAATACCCGCGCCAAAGGAAACGACAAACCAGATGGACATCAGCACTGACAGCAGCCGGATATTCTGCGACCAATAGGCCGTTTCATTGGCGCTGGTTGCCCCGTCTGATGCGGGCCCATCCGGGCTATTGTCGGACATTGGCCTCCCCCTTTTTATTCTCGCCTGTCAAGCTAGAGGGTAAGGCCGGATTGCGCAAATAGGTTTTGTAGTTAGCCCCCCTCTCCCGTGAGGGAGAGGGATGTGGAGACTTGGCAACTTGTTGCCTAGTCGGAGCTGGGTGAGGGTGTACGAAACTAAAGAGGGTAGAACACCCTCATCCAACTGCGCCTAATCCGCTTCGCGAATAAGGCTCCCTATCCTTCTCCCTCACGGGAGAAGGAGCGCATTTCAATCAAACTTGCCCGTCTTGGGAAAACCCGTCGGCGGCAATCGTCCAGCCGCGCCGCGCGCCACCCGCCACATGGTCAGATCATTTTCGGTCCGGGTGCGGCCGCTGTCGCCGCCCATCGCCCAGCTCAGCCCTTCTTCCAGTCTGAACACGATGGCATCGGAAAGACCGCCGTCCTTATACCGTTGCAGCATCACGCCCTGCCCCTTCGCCATTTCCGGCATTTCCGAGAGCGAGAAAACAACTAATTTGCGATTCTCGCCAATCGCCGCAACATGATCGGCACCTTCGGGAACCGGGCGAACCACGATCAGCCGCGCGTCGCCCTTCAGATTCACGACCTGACGACCCTTCTTGGTCTCGGCAACAACATCGGCGATATTGCAGACAAAGCCGCGGCCCCAGCTAGAGGCGATCAGCAGCTTGCCCTTCATATCGGCAACCATCAGCGCAATCGGCTCGGCACCGGCTTCGAGATCGACCATCGACCCGACCGGCTCGCCAAAGCCGCGCGCGCCGGGCAGCTTGTCCGCGCCAATCGTATAGAAACGCCCGTTGTCACAGCACATCAATAGCTTGTCGGTGGTCTGCGCATGGAACGCATATTTCGGGCCATCGCCTTCCTTGAACTTGAAACTATCGGGTGCCGACAAGTCGGCATGCCCCTTCATCGCCTTGATCCAGCCGCGCTGCGACATGATCACGGTGACCGGCTCTTTCTCGATAAAGGCTTCAAGAGAGATTTCCCGTGCTGGCGCCGCTTCGATCAGCATCGTCCGCCGTGCGCCCAGCGCCGTGTCTTCGGCATAGAGCTTGCGCAGCTCGGCCAAGTCCTTCTTCAGTCGGGTCTTCTGCCGCGCCGGGCTGTCGATCAGCTTTTCCAGCCCGTCGCGTTCTTCAAGCAGCTTATCCCGCTCGCTGCGCAATTCCATTTCTTCCAGCTTGCGCAAGGAGCGCAGCCGCATGTTGAGGATCGCTTCGGCCTGACGGTCGGTCAGCTTGAACTCGTCCATCAACATCGGTTTGGGTTCGTCATGATTGCGAATAATCTCGATCACCCGGTCGAGATTGAGATAGGCGATGATATAGCCTTCGAGCAGCTCCAGCCGGGCCGCGATCTTGTCGAGCCGGTGCTGCGCACGGCGTACCAGAACGTCGATCTGGTGGACGATCCACTGTTGCAAGACTTCGCGGATGCCCATCACCTTGGGTACCCGGTCCTTGTCGAGCACGTTCATGTTGAGCGAGAAACGGTTTTCCAGATCGGACATCCGGAACAGCGCATTCATCAGATCCTCGGGATCGACCGCGCGGCTCTTAGGTTCCAGAACAATCCGCACCTGCTCGTCGGATTCGTCGCGAATATCGGCAAGTATCGGCAATTTCTTGTCGGCGATGATCTGGGCAATCTGCTCAATCAGCTTGCCCTTCTGCACCTGATAGGGGATTTCGGTGACGACTATCTGCCAGGCACCACGCCCTTCGGCGTCTTCCTTCTCCCATTTGCAGCGCACCCGCATCGCGCCGCGCCCGCTTTCATAAGCGGCATCGATCACCGATTTCGGATCAACCAGGGTGCCACCGGTGGCCAGGTCAGGCCCTCTGATAATATTCATGATCTCGGCATGTTCTGCCTTGGGCGAATCGATCAGCAGGGTGGCAGCGTCGATAATCTCATGGACATTGTGCGACGGGATGCTGGTCGCCATGCCGACCGCGATACCGCTCGCGCCATTTGCAAGCAGATTAGGAAAGAGACCGGGCATGACCTCAGGCTCTTCATCCTCGCCATTGTAGGTCGGCTTGAAGTCGACCGTGCCTTCGTCAAGGCCATGCATCAGCTCGATCGCGGTACGCGTCAGCCGGGCCTCGGTATAGCGATAGGCCGCCGCGTTATCGCCATCGATATTGCCGAAATTCCCCTGCCCGTCGACCAAGGGATAGCGCAGCGAGAACGTCTGGGCCAAACGGACCATCGCATCATAGACCGACTGGTCGCCATGTGGATGATATTTACCGATGACGTCACCGACCACCCGTGCGCATTTCTTATACCCTTGTGACGGCTCCAGCTTGAGCAGCCGCATCGCCCAGAGCAGGCGGCGATGTACCGGTTTCAGACCATCGCGCAGATCCGGCAGCGAACGCGCGGTGATCGTCGACATCGCATAGATCAGATAGCGCTCGGACAGCGCTGCATCAAAGGGCGCTTCGACGATCGCATCAAATTCATCTTCGGGTTCTTCGGGTGGGGCTTCGGTTACATCACTCATGCGAGGAGCGATAGCAGGGTGGATTCAGGGTTGGTAGGGGGAAAGTGGCCTCAGCAAATTGAGACGCGGTTTCCGGGGACGGGCATCAGGTCACTGGGCGCTCGCTGCGATAATAGAGAAACGCGAACCACAGCGCGACCGCACCGAGCAGATGCCAGACGGCATGGCCCTGCAACAGGCTATCAGGTGCACAAAGCTGACCGTTTTGATCGAGGTTCCAGATCGTAAAAGCCACAACATTGGCGATAAGACCCGCGACATAATAGCCGGTCCGCACCCGCGGGCGCCGCGGCCGGGCAAAAACAAGCTCCAGGATGATGGCGGCAAGCAGCACCACGGCAAACAGCCAGCGACGAACCTCCGGCAGCGCGTAAAGTATTGCAACAAGCACCACGCAAAGCATCGCATAATAGATCATCGCGCGCCGATCCGTTATGCTGCGCCATTTCGCCAGCGCACTAACCAGAAAGAAACCACTGATCAGATACATGCCCAGCACGTCGAAAAACTGGCCCCACAAGGTGAGCGTCGCGTGGAGCAGGACGGATCCAATCCCGACGATAATCGCGGCCACGCCCAACACGCTTGCCGCCAGCGCCGGAAAGGCCGAGATCCAGTCCCGCGAACGGGCCAGCAGGATCATCAGCAGACCGACAAATACATAGCCGAAGGACGACAGACTGTTGGCAGGCTGCAACAGCAATGCTCCCGTCCTGGGCATTTCACAGAAGCATCTCGTGTCGGTGCAACTCGCCGGTGCAAAACGCGACCATTCGGGACCGATCACATTCAGCAAGGCAATGGTGATTGCTGCAATCAGAGCGGACAAGGCCGCCGCTGCGATCAACCGGCTGCTCGCTATGGTCATCGCGCCAACCATTCCGATGGCAGCGACAACCCTTCCCGTTCATTGTCCCAGATGATGCTCATGATCCACCAGCGTCCCGAGCAGTCGATGCCGTCATTCCACAAATGCACCATATTCACCCCGCGAAACTGGATTTCGGGATGATCCGGCGTTTCCCGGGCCTCATAGGTGCTGAAGACATGCGCGATCTGACCGAAAATGTCGGTTTTCCGACCGATCTCGATTTCGTAGAAGCTCCGCCCTTCAAGGATCGCAATCGTCGCCTCGACAAATTCGTCATAGCTGAAAGTGAAGGCGACCGGCGCTCCGTCGACAATCCTGGTTCTGGTGATCAGCGCGCGTGGATGATAAATCTCGCGGTCGCGCTCCCAGTCTTGGCCACCCGGCGGACCGGAGATGCACTCGTAGAGCGTTTCCATCACTTCATTGATCGTGCCATATTTGGTCATCGCAATCCCAGTCCTCCGGTTCCTCGTGGTATTGATCATGAAACGGGATTGATTGCGCCGCAAGCCGCTTTCGCATATAGGAAGGCTCGGTTGCCCCGATCCGTTCAATCCGCTGCGATTCGAACCGTCGGGGCTTGATTTTTTGTCGCTCTCTTTGCGAAGTGGAACCAAGCAATGTCCCGTCGTCGCCAAATCTATGAAGGCAAGGCCAAGATTCTGTACGAAGGTCCGGAGCCCGGCACGATCATCCAATATTTCAAGGATGATGCCACCGCTTTCAACGCCGAGAAAAAGGGCACGATCAACGGCAAGGGTGTGATCAACAATCGCATCAGCGAGCATATCTTCACCCTGCTCGGCCATATCGGCATCCCCAGCCACTTCATCCGCCGCCTCAATATGCGCGAACAGCTCGTCAAACAGGTCGAGATCGTTCCGATCGAAGTGATCGTGCGCAATGTTGCCGCCGGTTCGCTGTCCAAGCGCCTCGGGATCGAAGAGGGCACACCGCTGCCGCACACTTTGCTCGAATATTGCTATAAGGATGATGCTCTGGGCGATCCGCTGGTGGCAGAAGAGCATATCGCCTGCTTCGGCTGGGCCAGCCAGGAGGAAATGCAGGATATTTCCGCCATGGCGATCCGGATCAACGATTTCATGGCCGGCATGTTTGCCGGAATCGGTATCAAGCTGATCGATTTCAAGCTTGAATTCGGCCGCGTGTTCGAAGGGGATTTTTCGCGGATCATTTTGGCCGATGAAATCAGCCCCGATGGCTGCCGTCTCTGGGATATCGAGACCAACGAAAAGCTCGACAAGGACCGGTTCCGCCGCGACCTGGGCGGAGAAGCCGAAGCGTATCAGGAAGTGGCCAGGCGTCTCGGGCTGTTCCCGGAAGGCGTGAGCGAAGTTCTGGACCTTAACAGCGAACGGAAGAAACGCGGGAAATAAACAGAAACCGTTGGCCTGGCTTTATTTGAACCGATGTTTTGATCCGGCGACACGGGTAGCGCATCAATCTTGAGATGTGCTCCGTCGTCCAGACTAGACAGCTACCCTTGGCCAATTTTCTTTCTTACTCTTGCCCCCTCCAATCTTGCCGTTATAGCAAGGCGATATTGGCGGCGGCACAACGCGAGGACGAAGCATGAAAGTCAGAATATTTGTAACGCTGAAAGACGGCGTATTGGACCCACAGGGCAAGGCCATCCATCACGCACTGGAAAGCCTCGATTTTTCCGGGGTCAACGACGTTCGCGTTGGCAAGTTGATCGAGCTCGAGGTCGACTCGTCGGTCAGCAGGGAAGAGATTGACAAGATGTGCGACAAATTGCTCGCGAACACGGTCATCGAAACCTACGAAATTGAATTACCCGAAACCGCGCTGGAGACGCACTCCTGATGCAATCGGCAGTGATCGTCTTTCCCGGCTCGAACTGCGACCGCGACATGGCCGTCGCACTGGAAACGGTTTCCGGCCAAAAACCACATATGGTCTGGCACGGCGACAGTGAACTGCCTGCCGGACTGGATGTCATCGCGATCCCGGGCGGCTTCTCCTATGGCGATTACCTGAGGTCGGGGGCCATGGCGTCCCGGTCCAACATCATTAGACCGATCATTGAGGCAGCCGGACGTGGCACAAAGATATTGGGTGTGTGTAACGGGTTTCAGATTCTCACCGAAACCGGCCTGTTGCCCGGAGCGCTGATGCGCAACAGCAATATGCATTTTGTCTGTAGAGATGCTGAGCTCGAGGTCACCAATACCGACAATATATTCACATCGCGCTATGCCGACAATAGGTCCGTTTCGATCCCGGTGGCCCATCACGACGGCAATTATTTTGCCGACCATGATACGCTGGATATTTTGGAGAAAGAGGGCCGGGTGGTGTTTCGCTATCATAGCAATATCAACGGTTCATCACGCGATATCGCCGGCATCAGCAATGAAGCGGGCAATGTCCTGGGCATGATGCCGCATCCTGAGCGCGCGATTGATAGAAAACACGGCGGCACCGACGGACTAGCCCTGTTCGAAAGCTTGCTGCACTAGTCTACTGGTGACAAGCCGATCCATATGACGATGACTGGTCGTCAGACTATTGCGGGATCACGAGTGCCGGGAACGATCGCGCGTCGTCCGAACAAACACCCACTCTGACCCTGCCAGAAAACGCCTGGCTGCGGATTGTACGGCTTGGGTTGCGCGTAACCAGAATAGGTAAGCGCCATCGTCTGGTGTGCGTTACACACGCTAAAATCGTCAGACGTTTGGATATTTCTGGTTACCGAGCGGCCCCGAGTTATTGACCGGAGCACTGCAATTTCATGACACGGCTTGCGGTCTAATTCTTAAACCGCACCACAAACAAAAAAAGGGCCGGTCCGAAGACCAGCCCTTTTCCTAATTGCTATTGTATCGGTATTAGTTACCGGAACCAGGTCCGTACATAACTTCAACACGACGGTTCTGAGGCTCACGAACGCCGTCTGCGGTTTCAACGCGAGGACGCGATTCACCGAAGGCTTCACTCGAGATAGCGCCGCCGCTGATGCCGCGCGATTCAAGATACGCACGAACAGCTTCGTTGCGACGCTGGGACAGACCGACGTTGTAGCTGGCAGAGCCAGATTTGTCAGCGTGACCAGCCAGCATGACCTGAGCCGAGCCACAATCACCATATGCCGTAACCGCATTGTCGAGAACCGAAGCCGCTTCTGGTGTGATATCCGACTGATCCCAGTCAAAGAACACAATATAAGGGCCAGGCGCACATACTGCCGGAGGTGGCGGTGGTGGCGGA
>JAGXGT010000080.1 GCA_024636595.1 Sphingomonadales bacterium
TCGATCAGCGTATCGTCCAAACCAAGCTCAGGAATCTCTTCCGGGTCTTCAATCCGATACAGATCGACATGGGCGACGGGCATTCGGGTTTCCGGTGGTTCGTATTGCTGGACAATCGCGAAGGTCGGACTGGGCACTTCGCCAGCATAGCCCAGTCCTGCCAAGATACCTCTCGCCAACGTTGTTTTTCCGGCGCCAAGCGTCCCGGTCAGCGCAATCTGGTCGCCTGCCCGTAGCACCACGCCAAGTTCTTGCCCAACCTTGAGGGTTGCCTGCTCATCCTCCAGAATCAACATGCTGTCATTGCCTTGGCAGGTACAGGCTTACCAGCGTACCCTGCCCCGGTTCCGACGTCAGCGTCAGGTCGCCGCCATGGGCACGGACCAGTTGGCGTGCCAGCGGCAGGCCGAGACCGCCCGATTTGTCATTTGCCTTTTGATCACGCGACCGCGCAAAACTGTCAAATACCTTGGACTGCTCGCCAGCGGTCATGCCGGGGCCATCGTCGGAAATATGGATCAGCGCCTGCTTCACGTTGCCGGATCCATGAATCAGCACCCGCCCACCGTCACCGGTATATTTGATCGCATTGTCGACGATTTGGGTGATCGCCTGGCTGAGCCGCTTCTTGTCGGCCATCGCCGATCCGAGCTTTTCGTCAAGCTGCAACTCTACCACAATCGACTTGGCTTTGGCGTCGTCGGTGAAATGGCCTGCAATATCCTCGATCAATTTGTTCAGATTGACCTTGTCCTTGGCAATGGGCAGCGCGCCCGCTTCACTTTGGCTCAGGTCGAGGACATTTTCGATCTGGCTTCCCAGACGTTTGACGGACTGCAGGATGGCGCGAACATATTCCTGACCGCGATCGGTCAAGGGGCCAGCGATCCCTTGCGCCAGAAGCTCGGCAAAGCCGCCAATGGAGGTAAGCGGAGTCCGGAACTCATAGCTCATGTTGGACAGGAAACGGCCCTTGATCGAGTCCGCTTCGACCAGCGCCTCATTGCGTTCCCGCAGCGCCTGTTCGATCCGGTAGCTATCCGAAATATCGAGCATGGTGAAAAGCGCATTCCCATCGGGCAGCGGTATCGCGGCAAATTCAAACCGGCGCCCGTCGGTGAAGTTCAGCCGCCCGCCTTTCTGCTGGCGCTCGGTCGTCGCGCTCCGCACCATTTCGCGAACCTCCGAAATGCGCGCGGGCTGCCTCAACTGGTTCGCCATTTTCTGCATCAGCGAATCCACTCGCGGATGTTTGCCGAGATATTCTTCTTCGAGACCCCAGTTATTGGCAAACTGATGGTTCCAGATATTCAATTTTCCATCGGCTGCGAAAACCGCGAGGGATTCAAACAGATTGTCGAACGTCGCGGTCCTGACTCGCAGCAGGGTATCGCGGGCGCTGGCCAGTTGCACCTGTTCGGTGCGATCTTCGAAAATGACCAGCAAGCCGCCGTCCGGGGTCGGATTGGCCAGCACCCGCAAATGGGTCCCGTCGGCCAGCAGCCAATTCTCTTCAATCGCCCTCGTGGACTGAAACCAGCCGGTCCGTTCTTCGCGCCATTCGGGAAAATCCCGGACTTCCGGAATGCGGTTCATCTCGCGCATGCGGTCAAGCACGCGGGGAAATTCTGGCCGCTCGCCTATCCATTGCTGCCGCATCGAGAAAATTCGCTGGAACGGAAGGTTACAGAATTTCAGCGATTTGTCGGAACCGAACTGGGCCACGCCCGCAGAAATCTGGTCGAGCATATCGCGCTGCGATTCACCGAAACGTTGTTGCTCCCGCCGCGCATCTTCCAGCTCCTGAATATCGATCGCATAGCCGGCAACGCCAGACTTTCCGAGCGGCACATCGACCACCTGGGTCATGCGTCTTTCGCCGCCAACCGTGGTTGCAACGACCCGTTCAAACGGCCCGCCCTTTTCCTTTGCCCGGGCCGCAGCATCCAGCGGACTGAACCCGTTGATCGTTTCCACCAGCTCAATGCCATCAGCGACGACCTGTTCGCCGCTTTCGGCATCGACGGCGACAACATAGGCGCTGTTGACCAATGTCAGTTTCATGTCGGGCGCCCGGTGCCACATCGGAACCGGTGCCGCCTCGATCAGGGCGGAAAGCGCATCAAATGCCGCTCGGGCCGCCTCGTTTTCTTCGCGCAGCCGTGCGATCTGACCTTCGCTGTCGGTCGCGTCGAAAATCCACAGCAGCGCGCTGCCATTCGGTGCGATCTTCTGATCCGCCAGTCCGCCCCGGATCAATAGCGCCTTGTCCGAGCCGCCCACCTGGATCGCGCGAACAAAACTGCTGCCGGTTTTCTGCGCCAGATTGACGTCCTCCATCAGGCCTTCCAGATCCTGCCGAACCATCCCACGGGATTCCTCGTGCAATTCGGAAATATGTGCGGGCAGATGATCAAAGCCAAGCCAGTGCATCAGGCGTTGCGACGCCTCCAGTTTACCATCGGATCGAACAAGCAAAGGCAAAGCAGGAGATGTTTCCAGCAATCGCCCCAGCCGGCCGGATTGACGCAAGGTGGATTCCGCCTTCGCCTTCATCGTCAGGCCGGTCCAGATTGCCCAAGCAGCAGCACCCAGCCAGGCAGCCAGAATAAGACCCAAAATGACGGCCGTGAGATCCGGGACGTTCGACATTGACTAAATCGATTAGACGGATAGTTAACCTCAGAAAACCCCTATTCTTTATGACTTGGAAAAGCACTGTAGACTAAGCTATTCCGGGTGTCGGAATAAAGTGGAGAGCAGCCATGCCGATTGACCAAAGCCGGACCTTCAAACCGATCAATATAGCGCTGTTGACCGTATCCGACACGCGCACCCACAAAGAAGACACATCCGGCGATATTCTGGCCGAACGGATCGAGCAAAAGGGCCATATCCTATTGTATCGCAATTTGCTGAGAGACGAAAAATCCGTGCTTGTGGCGCAACTCCATCAATGGATTGACGACGAACAGGTCGATGTCATCATCACCACCGGCGGCACCGGCCTGACCGGTCGCGACATCACACCGGAAGCGCTGAACGCGGTCAAGGACAAGGATATTCCCGGGTTCGGCGAGCTGTTCCGCTATCTTAGCATTGCCAAGATCGGCACGTCCACGGTCCAATCCCGCGCCTGCGCCGTGGTGGCGCGTGGCACCTATATATTTGCGCTGCCGGGCTCCAATGGCGCCGTCAAAGACGGCTGGGATGGCATATTGGACACCCAGCTGGACAGCCGTCACCGGCCCTGCAATTTTGTCGAGCTAATCCCACGGTTGCTTGAAAAATAGCGATTCAATCTGTTTGTTCTTTGTATGTTCTCATAGTATGACGAGCATATGCACCGCGAGAACCGAATCTATCACGAAACGCAAAAAGGCCGGGGTGCGCCTTCGAATGACGTATCACAGCGGTTCAATCTTCAAGACCGGGAGATAGACGGCGACTGGCTGGATGAAAGAGAACGGATCGACGACGCCGCCGCTAAGCTGAGGACCGAGGTCACGATCGAATTTCCCAAATCGATCATCAATTACAACACATCGCCCGACCTGCCGTTCGACCGCTCGATCAACGCCTATCGCGGATGCGAACATGGCTGCGTCTATTGCTATGCGCGGCCCACCCATGCCTATCATGATCTGTCGCCGGGGCTGGACTTTGAAAGCAAGCTGTTCGCCAAGCTCAATGCCGCAGACCTGCTCCGCCAGACCTTTGCCAAACCCAATTATCAGCCCGCCTGCATCGCCATCGGCACCAACACCGATCCCTATCAGCCGATCGAAGACCACTATCGGATCACCCGGCAAATTTTGGAAGTGATGCTCGAAACACGGCACCCGGTTGTCATCACCACCAAGTCCAAACGCGTTGTTGATGACCTCGATTTGCTGGCACAACTGGCTCGGCAAAACCTAACCGCCGTGGCGATTTCGGTTACCACGCTGGACTCAACGACCGCTCGGCTTCTCGAACCCAGAGCGCCGACACCGGCCCGGCGACTGGAAGCCGTTCAGCAGCTGAGCGAAGCGGGCATCTATGTCCATGTCAATATCGCGCCAGTCGTCCCCGGCATCACCGATCACGAGATTGAATCGATCGTATCTGCCGTGGCCGGGCGTGGCGCGAAGAGCGTCTCGTTCATTCCGATGCGCTTGCCACACGAAGTCGCGCCGCTGTTCGAACAATGGCTGGAAACCCATTATCCTGACCGCAAAGCGAAAGTGATGAGCATCGTCCGGCAAATGCGCGGCGGCAAACGCAACGACCCCGCCTTCCACAGCCGCATGCGCGGACAGGGACCGTGGGCGGATCTTATCCGCACGCGGCTCGCCATTGCCTCGCGCAAGGCGGGACTAGGGAAAGCGAAGGTTGCGCTCAGAACCGATCTGTTCAAACGCCCGCTGATCGCGGGCAGCCAGCTGGAATTGTTCTAAGCCTCCGCCAGGCTCTTTAGCTGATAGTCCTTATATTCGTCGCGCAACGCCCGCTTCAGGATCTTGCCGGTTGCCGTGTGCGGCACTTCATCGACAAATTTCACTTCATCCGGCAACCACCACTTGGCGACCTTGTCGCCGAGATAGGCGATCACGTCGGCTTCCGAAACGTCGCTATCGGGTTTGCGAACCACCAATAGCAAAGGCCGTTCGTCCCATTTGGGATGATAGACGCCGACGGCAGCGGCTTCGGCCACGCCGGGGCATCCGACCGCCGCATTTTCCAGCTCGATCGAACTGATCCACTCGCCGCCAGACTTGATCACATCCTTGGCGCGGTCGGTGATCTGCATCGTGCCATCGGGATGCAGCACCGCAACATCGCCGGTGTCGAACCAGCCGTCATCTTCCACAGCATCCTCATCCGCGCGATAATAGCGCTGAATAATCCATGGCCCGCGAATTTCCAGAATGCCGCTGGTTTTGCCGTCGCGCGGCGCAACATTGCCTTCATCGTCGATCACCCGTAGCTCCACGCCAAATGGCGGGCGGCCCTGCTTGCAGACCACATCAACCTGCTGCTCGAAATTCAGTTCATCCCAATTGGCCGGCAGCGCTCCGGTAGTGCCGATCGGCGATGTCTCGGTCATACCCCACGCATGGGCGACGCGGATGCCATTTTTCATCAGGCGCTCGATCATCGAACGCGGACAGGCGGAACCGCCGATCACGACCACACCCAATTTGCCGTAGTCACCGCCATTGGTATCCATATCTGCGAATATGGATAACCAGACAGTTGGTACCCCCGCGCTGTGAGTGACGCCTTCTTCGCGGATCAATTTCCACAAAACTTCTGCCTCGTTGCTCGCCGAAAAGACCATTTTTGCCCCAACCGCAGCGCAGGCGAACGGCAATCCCCATGCATTGGCGTGGAACATCGGCACCACTGGCAGCATCACCGAGCGTGTTGCCAGATCCATCACA
>JAGXGT010000081.1 GCA_024636595.1 Sphingomonadales bacterium
CCTTAAAACTGTCGCACCGGACTGCAATGCTTTTGTAAAAGAAATCAGCGGCGCTTGCGCTTTTTCAAAATCAGGCGAATTGGAAATCAGTAAGGAGAACAACATGCGTTTGGACGATCTGGACCCCAGCAAGAATGTGCGTGACCAAGGCCGCGGAGGCGGACGGGGCTTTGGCGGCGGCGGTGGACTGGGCATGCTGCTCAGCTTTCTGCCAATGTTGCTGGGCCGGAAACTTGGTTGTGGCACGATCTTGTTGATCGGCGGCGCGGCGCTCGCCTTCATGTATTTCAGCGGCGGCGGCCTGCAGTTGGCCGACAGCACCGGCGCCGGCGGGTTCCAGTCTGAGAGTTCGGGGGCCAATGTCGCCTGTGACACGCAGGAGGAGCGATTCGCCTGTCAGGTACTCGCTTCCACCGAACAGACATGGGCGAAATTATTTGAACAGCGCGGCGAACGCTATCGCCCCACCACCCTCACCTTCTATGAGCAGTCCGGACAATCGGGCTGCGGCGCAGCTCAGGCAGCGATGGGCCCCTTCTATTGTCCGGCGGATCAGGGCGTCTATCTCGACACCTCGTTTTTCAACGAAATGGCGACCCGGTTGGGGGCCAAGGGCGATTTTGCCCAGGCCTATGTTATCGCCCACGAAGTCGGCCACCATATCCAGAATCTGACCGGCGTCGCCGACCAAGTGAGCAAGGCCCAGCGTACGGCGAGCAAGGCCGAGGGCAATGCGCTGCAAGTGCGGATGGAATTGCAGGCGGATTGCTACGCGGGGGTCTGGGCGGCGCAAAATGCCGACCGCATGGAAGCCGGCGATGTCGAGGAAGGCCTCGACGCCGCCCATGCGATCGGCGATGACACATTGATGCGCGGTGCCGGCCAGCGACCTGTCGAGAGCATGTTCACCCACGGCAGTTCCGAACAGCGCATGGCCTGGCTTCGCAAGGGTCTCGAGACCGGTGATCCTGCGTCCTGCGATACGTTCGCCAGAGGCGCAGTCTAAACTGACGCGCGTTATCCCCGCTGAGGCAGCGGTAACGCCAGTTCAGCCAGTCGGACCGCGCTTCAGCGTGCTCGACCAGTCGAGCCGCCGGGTGACGAACATCACCCCGGCCAGCGCGACAAAGATCAGCAGCGATCCGATCAGCAGCGCATAGGCTTCCAGACTGAGCAAAATATAGATTGCGCCATAGAGCCCGGCGAGCAAACCGCCGATAATCGCAGCCTTTCGCCAACTCGACAGCACCGAAGCCGAATAGGCCGTGATCAGTCCGATCGTCGCTGCCGAAGCAGTGAGGAAAGCCAGCGCAAATCCGATGATCTCGGCAAAGGCCAGCAACAGCACGAAGAACAGCACCAGCGCCGCGCCGATCAATATATATTGCACCGAAGAAATGCGGGCGCCGCCGATCAGATCGAACAGCAGGAATGCGACAAAGGTGAAGCCGATGATCAGAAAGCCGTATTTCGCCGCGCGGTCGACCTGCCCGTAAATATCCACCGGCTGGATCAGAGCCACGGTTGCGCTGGCGGCAACTCCGCGGTCCGCTGGGTTATAATAAGCGGCCTGCCCGGCAACCCCCGGCGACACCGGCTGTTCCGCCTCAGTTGATACCAGCGATTTGCCGAGCGCCAGATTGGTGATGATATATTTCGCGTCGAACCCCTGATCGGTGACAGTTGTCGCATCGGTTTCCGGCAGGAAACTACCGGTAAAGCTGGGGTGCGGCCATTTGGATTTCACTGTCCACTCGGTTTGTCCGGCATGCGGCGCGATGGTCACGCTCTGGTTGCCCTTGAAGCGAATGGTGAAATCCGCATTGATTTCGCCACCGATCAGCTTCGACGCATCGACCCAGGCGAAAAAGCCGCTATTACCGGTTTCGCCAAGGCCTTTGCCCGGCTTCAGCGTCAGGGACTCGCCGTCAATTCTGACCCTGTTGTCGCCCGCCAGACCGCGCGCATCGGACAATCCGAACCGCAATTCAGCGCGGGCAAAATCAATGTCGGTTAAAGCAATATCATTGCGTTCAAAATCGTCGGGCAGTTTAAATTTTGCCGAACCGGCAATGCTCGAATCGTAGACGACAACCTCGTAAATCGACCGTTTCTTGATGTGCGATTTCAACTCGCTATCCAGCTTCACCCGCTCCGGAGCCAGATAGAGTTCCCGCTTCACAATATTGGTGCGGGTGACCCGCTTACCATTCTGCTCGACCGTCTCTTCGACGGCGGCAGAATAAGGCAAAACCAACTTGGGTCCGGCGAAAACCTGTTCGCCGCCCCAGCCAGATACGATGCTCATTTGCGCGGTCTCGCTCTGATCCTGACGATCATAGACGAGTAGCCAGGTCACAAACAAAGGGATCGTCAGCAAAAAACCCATCAGCAGCACAATCAGGAATTTCCCGCCGGGCGACCGTTCGGCCTTGGCCGTGCCGGGCGATCGACTGGGTTGGTCTTCTGGCAAGTCTGACATATTATTCCCTCTTCTGGTGCAGCAAAGTCTGTTGCGGGACTCGCCTGATCGTCTAAACCGTCCGCTGGATAGCTCCATTTCCTACGACGAGTCGAGGCGCATGTGCGCCGAATCGAAAGGCTGTTATGAATATCTCGGATTGCCACAATGTGAACGACTTCCGCGCACTCGCCAAGAAACGCCTGCCCTTTCCGATCTTCGACTATATCGATGGCGCAGCCGACGACGAAGTGACCCGGCGGCGCAACACCGCAGCCTATGAACGGTGCGATCTGGTCCCCAATGTCCTAGCCGGGGTGGAGGATATTGATATGAGCACCACGGTGATGGGCCAGAAGCTGGCGATGCCGCTGTTCCTCTCCCCGACCGCGTTGCAGCGCCTGTTCCACTGGCAGGGCGAACGCGCCGTTGCCCGGGCTGCCGAAAAATTCGGCACCTTCTTCGGCATTTCCTCGCTGGCCACGGTGAGCATCGAGGAAATCGGCTCGAGCATCAGCACCCCGAAAATGTTCCAGCTCTATGTTCACAAGGACAAGGATCTCAACCGCTCGATGATCGAGCGCTGCAAGGCCGCGAAATTCGACGCGCTGACGCTGACCGTGGACACGATTGTCGGCGGCAACCGCGAACGCTGCTTGCGATCCGGCTTCACCAGCCCGCCCCGGATCACCCCGACCAGCTTCTGGAGCTATGCCGCAAAACCCGCTTGGGGCCTGAACTATATGTTCCGCGAGAAGTTTGAACTGTCCAACCTGAAGGACCATGTCTCCGAAGGCACCAGCGTCCCCAATTCCGTTGCCGACTATTTCACCAATATGCTTGACCAGTCGCTCGACTGGAAAATGGCGGAGGAAATCGCCAGGGACTGGGGCGGCGAATTCTGCCTAAAAGGGATCATGTCCGTGGAAGATGCCAAGCGCGCGGTCGATATCGGCGCAACAGCGATCATGGTCTCCAACCATGGCGGGCGGCAACTGGATGGCAGCCGCGCGCCATTCGACCAACTGGCCGAGATTTGCGATGCGGTCGGCGACCAGCTCGACGTGATCTGCGATGGCGGGATCACACGAGGCAGCCATGTACTCAAGGCGCTGAGCGTTGGCGCCAAGGCCTGCTCGGGCGGACGCCTCTATCTCTATGCGCTGGCCGCTGCCGGGCAGCCCGGGGTTGAGCGAATCCTATCTTTGCTGCAAGCTGAGATCGAACGCGATATGAAACTAATGGGCGTCACGGCGGTTGATCAGCTGAACCGGGATAATCTCAGGTTTCGCTAACCGGCGCTTTCAGGGGATTGAAATGATGAAAATGATGCACTTAAGCGGCCTGTTTGTGCTCGCTGGCATGATCAGCACTGCGACTTTGGCACAGCCAGGTGCGCAAGAGGACTCCACTCTGGAATCGGCTGGTAACAAAGTGACTGAGCCGTTTGACGGCAAGGAAGTCCCGGAGAAGCTCAAAGATATTCAAGAGGCGCCTTATTCCCTCAGCGGTCTGGGTCGATGTGCGGCCATCATCGCCGAAGTCCGGGAGCTCAATGAAGTTCTGGGCCCTGATGTCAACGAAAGCGTGGACAAGAGCCGGGGCAAGAAACGCGAGGAAACCGCAGCCCGCGTCGCCGGCAGCGCGATCGGATCGATTATCCCGTTCGGTGGCATCATCGGCGAAGTGACTGGCGCCAATGCCGAGCGGCGGCGCTACAATGAAGCGGTCTATGCCGGCACGGTGCGGCGCGGTTTTCTGAAAGGTGTCGGCCTGCAACGGGGATGCAAAGCCCCCGCCCGTCCATAGACACGAGCGACGGTCAACAGCCGAAGTCTTACCGGAACGTCCCGACAAAAAACCAAAGCGCAATCAGCGCGAGCATTACCGCGAAAGCCTTCCGTGCCAGTCCGGTGTAAGCGCTGTTGGTCAGCCAGCCATGCGTCTGGCTAGCGAACAGCACGATGACCACATGGATCAATGTGGCACTAGCGACATAGGCGGCGGACAATTGTAGTGTCTGCATCGTGATCGACTGATTGACGACAATATAGCCTGGCAGCACGACGATGAAAAAGGCTGCGGCTTTCGGATTGAGCAGGTTGATGATCAGACCGCGGCGAAAATGCTTCGCCGGCGTACCGTCACGGTAGATCGTCGACGGCGAAACTTCCCTTTCGCCGACCCATGCCTCCCACGCCAGCCACAGCAAAAAAGCCGATCCGGCATAGCGCAGCAGATCGAAGACCAGAGCCGACTGATGGGCCAATTGCGCCAAACCCAGCGCCGATGCCGCCGCAACAACCGCCAACCCCAGCCCGATTCCCGCCGTCGCCGCAAGACCCGCTCTCCGCCCCTCGCTGGCGCTGAGCAACGCCAGCCAGCCCATATTCGGACCGGGCGTCAGTTCGACCAGCAGCACAACGAGCAGGAAGGAGGGGAGCATGGGGGCCAGCATTGGGTGCTTGTATCGGGATTGAGCGTTAGCGGGAAGACATTAGACCGATTAGACAAAGCGATAGTCGGCTTTTAGCCTTGGTACCTGCGGTGCCTCGAAAGTCTAACAGCCGTCCTCGATCGATACAGTTTGATCGACCAAGCCAAAGCTGCTTCCAGTGGACTTTTTTGAACGGAAATACGGCCTAATCGATAGATTACGGAAAACAGCATTTATCTAATAGAACTCAAAGAACTATAATTTATAGATCCTTCAGCAAGTCAAACTCATCGTCGCTCTGCGGATCTGGATTAAAAACACGTTTCAGTCGATCCGGTGACGAAGCTATCGGCTCAGCGGGATCAGCAAAAAGCAAATTTAAACCAGTATGTGCGAAAGCATTTTGGAGCCGCGGCCAATGCTTTTTGTCAACAATGATCAAAGCTCTACCCCAACGATAGTCGTTGGGCTTTGCCTTTTCTGCAATGCCGGATAAAAGTTGCACCAAATTTTCCTGATTGGACGATGCAATACTGACGTCAGACAGGAACCAATCTTCCTCTTCGGATTCTTCGGCCATTTCGGCGAATTCATCCATTATCCATTGAACCGATTTTTGATATTGCTCGTGATGCAACGGGCGCAAATGCTTTGTGGCTGTCGTACCATTGGCATCAATTAGACGCCAATATGCTTCTCTCAGATATTCGTGCCAATCGCGTTCTGACATTTCCGCCTTGGCCGTTAGCGGTCCAGTCAACGCTTTAATCCGCAGCGTTTCATATTCGAGTTGATCTTTTTGAACCGCAAGCGCCGATAAAAGCGCGTTCGTCCAAGCGACCGTATCTTGTTTCGAAACATAACCGCTATGCAGATCTATCTGAAATCCGACAGTCTCTATTTTCTTCCGATCAAACTCTGAATCCCTGCTGGGGACGATTATTTCGAGACGAAGAATATCGCCTTCAATAGTCGCGTCACCTTTTTTCCATGATCTCGAACTTACACTGCGAGGTAGAGCTTCTATATAATATGTCGGCAGGAAATATGACAAATCAAACTGGCGCTTTAACCCTTCCTTCTGGTTGTAATAGACGATTGCGGAAGGACCATAACCGACGCTGTGCCAATTATCGAATGTCACAAGATGTGATCCATCATCAGACACTATGGCAGAAACGGGAGCTATCTCATTTACGAGATCAGTCTTCCAAACGAACACCCATTCTCCCGTGTCAGACTTCATCTCCACCACGGCCAAAGCCTGAAGATTGCGCGCGTCTTGCGGAAGGCCTGGGTCTTCTTTCTCGTTCACCTTGTCGCGGAAATATTCAAGCGGGCTGTCAAGATCGCGAGGTGTAATCGTGACCCGACTCTTTTGATTCGCTGACAAAAATATCTCTGTCGAAGGAGGCATCCACGAATCGGCGATGACGGCTGTGGAAGCGACAAATACCGCAGCGATGGTGAGCATAAACCATAGCGCAAACCGCAGAACTAATGTGTATAATTCAGAGCGGATAATGGCTCTGGTCATAGGGTCAATAAACCCGCTTCTTCGGCTCGATATAGGTCGCTTCGTCGGTCAGCGTATAATCATGGACCGGGCGATAGCCGATTTCGCTTTTGCCGCCCTGGCCGCCCCAGCCTTCGAAAGTGATGACCGTGTGCTTCATCCAGTTCGCGTCGTCGCGATCGGGATAGTCTTCCTGCATATGGGCGCCGCGGCTTTCCTTGCGGTTGGCGGCGCTTTTGATCGTAACCATCGCCTGGCTCATCAGATTGTCGAGCTCGAGCGTCTCGATCAGATCGGTGTTCCAGATCAGCGAGCGGTCGGTGACACCGATATCGGCTAGCTTCGCATTCACCTTGTCCATCGCCGTAACGCCCTCGTTGAGCAGCTTGTTGTCGCGAAACACGGCGGCATGCATCTGCATGGTTTTCTGCATTTCCATACGCAGCTGCGCGGTCGGGATCGAACCCTTGGCATTGCGGAAATGGTCGAGACGTTTGAGCGCCAGATCGGCGGAATCCGCCGGCAGCGGCTTGTGCGACGCGTTCGGTACCAGCTTTTCCTTAAGCCGCAGACCGGTCGCGCGGCCAAAGACCACCAGATCGATCAGCGAGTTGGAACCGAGGCGGTTGGCACCGTGTACGGAAACGCAGGCCGCTTCCCCGACCGAGTAGAGGCCCGGCACAATCGCGTCGGGATCATCCTTGGTCGGATTGATCACTTCGCCATGATAGTTGCAGGGTATGCCGCCCATATTATAATGGACGGTCGGCACCACCGGCAAC
>JAGXGT010000082.1 GCA_024636595.1 Sphingomonadales bacterium
ATCTCTCTCCTCAGTCAACCCGCTTGCTAATGCGCCAAAGCTGAATGCGCAATGTCCGCGCTAGCGTTCGAAAAAGTGGACCGTCTCGTCATCCATCGGAAACATCAGCTCGATCCGTGTCTCCCCTGCTCTGGTATCCTGCACCGATCCAAATTGCGCGATCACCGAGAACAGCGACAGGCGGTTTTCGCCGACGCGGAAGATGGTCGGGATCACCGCCTGATTGAGATTGATCGAGCCCATATCGACTTTCTTGACTCGTTCGTGAGAGGACAACCGTCTGGCCAGTCCCGATAGATGCTCGTCCCCGCCCAGTTCCAGTATCTCGGTGCGCAGGCGGGAGATGGTCAGGACCGCGACTTCTTCCCAATTCTCCAGCAAATCCAGCGCGGCGGTGGCGATCAATATGTCGATCAGATTGGCCGGTCCGCCGGGAGCGGCCAGCGAAAGGATCATCTCTGCCCCCTGGTTGCTGGCGACGATATTCCAGTGGCGATCGATGGCATAGCCGGGGAAGGGATCATGATGGCCGAGCATCGTTGCGATCGCCTGGTGGACCGGGGCCAGTTCGGGCGCGTCGTCGGACAGGCTGGGATAGACTGCTGCGAAGCCAGCGGCATGGAGCGCCTGATTGGCGGCGGGACGGGGCAACTGCAACGCGTCGGAGAGGCGCAGCACCATCGCCCGGCTGGGGTTGGCGCGGCCCGATTCGAGAAAACTCAGATGGCGCGCCGACATCTCGGCTTCCAGACTTAGATCGAGCTGGCTGAACCGGCGGACCTTGCGCCAGTCCTTCAAGATCGCACCAAATTCTGACGGCATGATCGTCTCCTTCCCGGACAATCCGATCCTTATGACAGCAAGTCGAAGGCTATGCACTTACCCATGAGGTAATTGTATTGCGGACCGGGAGCCCTTGTGCTCCGCACTTGATGCGGAGCTCGGCCGGGCAGGCAGCCTTTTAACCTCCAGAGCTCCGCATCAAGTGCGGAGCACGATATCTCTCGGTTTCTGCTTCAACTGCGGCCGTTTACATCCTTGACCCACGGACCGAAGGGCGAGTTGCCGAGCATCGCCACCTGCGTCTGGGCGCTGACCGCATTGATCCCCAGTTGCGGTTTGCCGCCAGGATGAACCGGCAGACGCAGCGGCCGTTTGCCCGGTGCCATTGCGATCACGCCCGCAATCGCGCGCGGCACATCTTTCGGATCGGTGGAGCCGCCGCCGTTGCGCAGCGCGCCGTCGACCAGCGCCTGATAGGCGGCCTTGCGCTCGTCATCGGCCTCCGCCAGCATTGCCATGGTATAACGATTGCCATTTTCCCAGATTTTGGTCGGGTAGCCGCCAGGCTGTACGATCGTTACATCGACGCCGTGCGGCACCAGCTCATAGGCCATTTGCTCGCTCATCGATTCTACCGCGAATTTGGTCGAGCTGTAGAGTCCCATGCCCGGCACCATCACCCGGCCCAGCTGCGACGAGACATTGACGATCAGACCGGATTTTTTCGCGCGCATCTTTGGCAGGGCCGCGCGGGCGACCCGCTGATAGCCCATGACATTGGTGTCGAACAGCCGCTGCATCATCGCCAGATCCTGCAGCTCGACCGGCGCGCCAGTGCCGATCCCGGCATTGTTGATGATGACATCGAGCGCGCCGCCATTGAGCCGCTCGGCTTCCGCAACCGCCTTGTTCACCGACTCTTCCGACAACACGTCGAGTTCCAACAGGGTGATATCAAGCTTGCCGTCTGTCGCAGCCTCCACCAACGCCGCCCCTTCAGCGCGCGGCAGATTGCGCATCGTGGCGAACACTTTCGCGCCCTGCTCGGCGTAGAGTATCGCGCCGAGATAGCCGAAACCGGAGGAACAGCCGGTGATCAGCACCGCCTTGCCGGTCAGATCCGGCCGACCATCAGCGGCGGTTGCCGGACCGGTGGACAGGGCGAACCCGGTTGCGGCGGTGGCGCCGAGCAATTGGCGGCGATTGAGGGATGTTGTGCTGGTTTTTTCAGCCATGGCAGGACTCCTAAATTTGAAAATCACTGTTACACTAGCATAAAATCCGCGCCGCAGTGAGCCGGATAAGCGGGAGAGCGATATGCAGATTTCAAAAGCCAGCGAAGCGGTGGGCGCGATGGTCGATCATGTCGATGTCACCAGGCTGAACGATCAGGAATTTGCCGTCATCCGTCAGGCTTTTCTGGACCATGGCGCGCTGTTTTTCCGTGACCAGACGCTGACCCCCGAAGACCATATTGCCTTTGCCGAGCGCTGGGGCGCGATCGATTTCAACCGCTTTTTCAAGCAGCGCACCGGCTATCCCGAAATTGCCGAGGTGCTCAAGGAGCCGGACCAGCAGCTCAATATCGGCGGGGGCTGGCACACCGATCACAGCTATGATGACGCGCCGGCGATGGGATCGATTCTCTATGCACTGGAAATTCCTCCAAGCGGCGGCGATACTTTATTCGCCGGGATGGCCGCGGCCTATGAAGCACTGGATGGGGCGATGAAAGAGCGGATCAAGGACCTGAAGGCGCGGCACGGCAATGCCCATGTTTTTGGCGAAGAAAGCGAATATCGCAAGGCGGTTGGCGACCGCTATACCAATGCCGACCAGGCCGGACAGACGGCGGTGCATCCGGTGGTACTGCGCCATCCCGAAACCGGTGCCAAGGGGCTTTATGTCAATCCCGGCTTCACGCTGGAAATCGTCGATATCGAGCCGGAGGAGAGCAAGGCGCTGCTGCAGGAGCTATACGCCCATATCATGCAGGACCGCTTCCACCACCGCCACGTCTGGCGCGAGGGCGATCTGGCGATGTGGGATAACCGCGCGACCTGGCATTATGCGCTGAATGATTATCAGGGGCATAGGAGGTATCTGAACCGGATCACGATTGAGGGTGTGGCATTGGGATAGCTTTTTGCGAATTTCGGGTGAGCGGTTTTGCGGGTCTGCGCAGGGCGCAAAAGGGGATGCTGGAGATAGAGTGGCCGTCGGTCAGTTAACGCGCCAATAGCAGTCATACGCTCGCTAACCGCAAATGATCTGCAGCCGCCTTCGCGAACCTCTTGGTCGCTACCTTCTCCTGCAAAAATTGACTATTATTTTCAACAGCTTAGGCTTGAGGTAAGTTCACGCACATATCTGGCCAGCCAAATTAAAAAACCATCCGGTGCAGACAGGTCAAAAAGGGCCAGAAAATGAAAATTACAGAACAGAAAAGGCAAATACAAGCCGGCAAAAGAACCTATGAAAGGCCTGTACTAATTCTTTTAAGCGGCACATCGGACACTCATGGTAAGAATTTTTTCAATCTTTCGAGATTCGAAGTCCGCGTTCCATGGACACTTCGGGCGCTAGTTAGTCTGGCCGCCTAGCAGCAAGACAACTCGGGATAATTCATCCCGGGTCGCTATAGAGAGGCGTCATGGCTTGGCGGTGCAGACAGATTGTCCAGCCACGGCTGACAATATGCTATCCACCGTCCCAGTCCGCCCTTCACCCATGTTTTCCATCGCTATGCCTCAAGCGCGGCCTTCCCTCCTGACGACCCGGTTGCAAAAAGCCGACAGGCGGGCGGCAAAGATTGTGTTTGACTAGCGGGTTCTTGGTTGCGACAATTAAACCAACGCGTGTCAGTTCGATGCGCAGCCCCAAGACGGTTGACGATACCGTCTCCCCCCCCGAAAGGATATATATGCAGAATGCAAAGCAAGGTGATACGGTCATAATCGAATATTCCGTTCGTACAGGCGATGGCACGGTCGTCGGCGATACCAAAGAGACGGGCCCCCAGGCTATCAAGCTCGGCGATGGCTCGATTTTCCCGCAGGTTGAAGAAAAGCTTGCTGACATGAAAGTCGGCGACAAGGAGACGGTGGCGATCGAATGCGAAAATGCCTTTGGTCCTCGGCGCGAAGAAATGGTCATCGACATTCCAAGGCAGAACCTGCCAGCCGAAACTGATCCGCAGCCGGGTATGGCTCTTCAGGCCCAGCAGGAAGACGGTTCTGCTGTCACGCTTTACGTCGTTGCTGTGGGCGAGCAATCCGTGAAAGCCGACGGTAACCACCCACTCGCCGGGGAAGATCTTTCCTTCGATTTGACACTTCGCGAAATAAAGGAAGCTGCTTAAAATTTTACGGGCGGTTCGGGTCGGCCACGTCGGCTGGCCGAATCGTCCGCTTTTCGCCCAGTTGTTGCGATCCCAGACGATCAAGGCTCATGGCCATGTTCGCAATGAAGCGGTCATTCGCGACTAATTCGCGCCATAGCCCGCGTTAAATCTGCTGCAATGCTATGCCGCCGGGAATTTCGACCGCGTCCGGTTGGCAAAGGCGACCAGCGACAGCATCACCGGGACTTCCACCAATACGCCGACCACGGTGGCGAGCGCCGCGCCGCTGCCCAGTCCGAACACACCGATCGCCACCGCCACCGCCAGTTCGAAGAAATTGGAAGTGCCGATCAGGGCGCAGGGCGCCGCGACATTGTGCGGCACTTTCCAGGCCCAGGCGGCAGCATAGCTGACAAAGAATATGCCGTAGCTCTGGATGATGATCGGTACCGCGATCAGCGCGATCAGTAGCGGCTGGGTGACAATGGTCTGCGCCTGAAAGGCGAAGAGCAGCACGACGGTGAACAACAGTCCCAGCACCGAAAGCGGTTTGACCCGGCCGGTAAAGGCAGTGATCGCCGTTTCCCCGTTGGCTGATCGCGCCAGCAACATCCGGCGGGTCAGCGCCCCGGCGACCAGCGGGATCACGACATAGAGCAGCACCGAGAGCAGTAAGGTTTCCCAAGGCACGGATATATCGGTGACCCCGAGCAACAGCGCGACAATCGGCGCGAAGGCAAAGATCATGATGATGTCATTCACCGAAACCTGGACCAGCGTATAGGCGGGATCGCCCTTGGTCATCTGCGACCAGACAAAGACCATCGCGGTGCACGGCGCTGCGCCGAGCAGGATCAGGCCGGCGATATATTGCTGTGCGTCATCGGACGAGATCAGCCCGGCGAATATATATTGGAAGAACAGGACCGCCAGCGCCGCCATGGTGAACGGCTTGATCATCCAGTTGACGACAATGGTGATGAAAAGCCCCTTGGGTTTGTCGCCGATATGCTTGAGGCTGGCAAAATCGACGCCGACCATCATCGGGTAGATCATCGCCCAGATCAGCACCGCCACCACCAGATTGACCGAGGCATATTCCAGCCGGGCAATGGATGCGACCGCTTCGGGCGCGACATTGCCGATCAATATGCCGGCCAGTATCGCACCGCCGACCCAGAGCGACAGCCATTTTTCAAACAGGCCCAGTCCGGCATCGGCCGGGGTATCAAGCGGTTGCATTGCCATGTTTCAAAGCCCGCCTTGTTCCATGACCATTGCGAAGAGCCGGTTTTGCGGAGTCATTTCATCGCCGCTTTTGAGGGAACACAGCAGCTGCTTTCGGAAGCATTGTCCGAAACGGCAGATAGATTGGGTGCATCGCCATAGACCACCGAGTCCCCATTGGTATAAAAGGCTTCCCAGACGACGCCATCGGGATCGGCGATCCAGCTCTTCTCCGACCGGGCATAGCAGCAGGTGGTCTGCCCCTCTTCGAGCACAGGTGCATCAGCCTTGCGCAGGCGGGAGAAGACCTGCTGTAATTCTTCGGGGCTTTCGGCCTGGATGCCGAGATGCTCGACACCCTTGGTGGCGTGATTTTCCGAGGAGATGGCAAAATTGATCCGCGGATCGTCGAGCATCCATTTGGCATAGTCGTCCTTTGTCACCGTCGGCTCGGTATCGAACAGGGTGGAATAGAATTGGATCGAGGCGTCGAGATTTTCGACGCCGACGTGGATATGCATGCGTTTCATGGACAGAGCCTTTCAAGTGGATTGGTAATGGGAGCGCAATCCTCGCCGGAACAGCAATTTTCCAGCAGGAAAGCGATCAGGGCGTTCATGGTGGCGAGATTGGCGCGGTAAATGATCAGCCGGCTTTCCCGCCTGGAAGAGACCAGATCCGCGCGCGACAGGATCGACAAATGCGAAGACATGGTGTTTTGCGGGACATCCAGCCGCCTGGCGATCTCGCCCGCTGCCAAACCCGCCGGTTCGTGGCGCACCAGCAGCCTGAACACATCCAGCCGGGTATTTTGCGCGAGCGCACCGAGCGCTTCTATTGCTTTAATCGAATCCATATATCGATATGTATGGATATATGGATAGTTTGTAAAGGGGGTGGTGAATTTATCTGCTCTTGCCGCAGTTTTCCGGAAGAAGCGATGATTGTTCCCGGTCTGCTTTGACCAATCCCTTGTCGAAACCCACTGCTCCGATTAGAGACCATATACAAATCTCCCTCTCGCCAACGGAAACCCCATGACCCTGATCGGCCCCGCCTCGCACAGCTATTTCTCCCAGCGGCTTCGGCTGCATTATGCCGACTGGGGCAATGAGGACAAGCCGCCGCTGATCCTGTTGCACGGCGGCAAGGACCATTGCCGCAACTGGGACTGGACGGCGCAGGCGTTGCGCGACGACTGGCATATCATCGCCCCTGATATCCGCGGTCATGGCGACAGCCAGTGGAGTACCGACGGCAATTATGCGCCGATGGCGATGGTCACCGATCTGGCGCAGCTGATCCATCAGCTCGACCTGTCGCCGGTGACCATTGTCGCGCACAGGATGGGCGGCAATATCGCGCTGCGCTATACCGGGCTTTATCCCGACACGGTGCGCAAGCTGGTCGCGATCGAGGGGATGGGGCCTGGCCCGGAAATGCTCGCCGAGCGGGAGAAGATCGGGCAGCTCCAGCGGGTGCGCAATTCGATCGAGGAAAAACGCAAGGCCGCCGGCCGACAGGTCAAACGC
>JAGXGT010000083.1 GCA_024636595.1 Sphingomonadales bacterium
AAATTGCCGATGTTGAAGCTGAATTGCGGCGCAATTACCGGAAATCTGCTCGATTCGATCCTTTTTGGTCATGAAAAGGGCGCTTTTACTGGTGCCTTTGACCGCAAAATTGGCCTGCTCCAGCAGGCCGAGGGCGGCACGATCTTCCTCGACGAGGTCGACCGGATTCCCCCGGAAACCCAGGTCCGCCTGCTCCGCTTCCTGAAACATTCCGATATCCAGCCTCTGGGCAGCCCGAACAGTTTCCAGCTCGACGTCCGGATCATCGCCGCAACCAATCGCAAGCTGGAACGGGAAGTCGAAAAGGACAATTTCCGCGAAGATCTCTATTATCAGATGAACGTCGTACAATTGACGATCCCGCCGCTACGCGACCGGACCGGCGACATTCCGGCGCTGGCCCGGCATTTTCTAGCACGCCTCGCGCTCCAGCCCGGCCTGCGCAGCCTTGGCATCACCGACGAAGCGCTCAACCTGTTGCGCAGCTATCGCTGGCCTGGCAACGTCCGCCAGCTGCAGAGCGTGCTGTTCCGCGCCGCTGTCATGTGCGACCATAATGCCCTGAGCTGCGATGAATTTCCGCAAATAGCCTCCTTTGTCGCCGAAACCTGCGACGCCGAGCCGCATCTGATGAACAGTCCGGAAGGCATTGGCATCACGCTCTATTGCGAAGATGGCAATTTGCGGCCGCTGGAAGAGATCGAAGCGGATGTCATCCGCCTCGCCATCGGTCATTATCGCGGCAGGATGACGGAAGTCGCCCGGCGTCTGGGCATTGGCCGTTCGACCCTCTATCGCAAGCTGGGCGATCTGGGCATTGATAACGCAGCATAATTTGGCTCAGCGCTGTTGGATTTGACATTTTCGGCCAAATCCAACAGGCTTCAATCCAACACTGGGCTAAGTCTATTCCGACCCTAATCCAACATCGCCATTGATGTTTCCCCCCGCTGGTCTTAAGTCTGGCCCATATGAAAAACATGCTTCCAATTCTTCCATTCGGTGCCGCTCTAACGCTAGCACTGCTCGTCTCGGCCTGCGGAAAACAGGAAGCGGTGGGCGATGTTCCATCGAGCGAAGAACTCGCCCGACAAGCCGATGCCGCCAGCCAGGCGATCCGCGATGAAGCGGCTGCTACCGAAGGCGACGGCGCCAAAAGCGCGGTCGACCTGACCAGCATGGACAGCTACACCAATGCGTTGCGCGGCTACACGATCCTGGTGCCCAGCAGCTGGACGGTCGATGAAACAGCCAGCGACGACAATGGCCGGGTCTATACCGAAACGGTAAGCGGTACCAAGCTTGCGGTCAGCTGGGTGGAAAATCGTGAGGATCTGGCATGGAGCAAGGCCGTTCAGCAAGTCGAGGACGGCACCGACGCCATGGAAGGCGCGCCCGTCGGCAAGAATGAATATCGCGCTTCCGGGACTTTGACCAATGGTCTGAAATCCAGCCTTCGCCTGCTCCGCAAGCCGGATGGCACAATGGTGCAGGCGCAAGTAACCTATGCCGCCGACCAAGCCAAGTCGACGGACCCGCTTGCTTCAGCGATCCTCGACAGCCTGACCCTGCAATAGCAGTAATTTAGCGGTTGAGCTTGGCGTCCAGAAAGCTGGGCATCGGGCCATTCCAGCCACTATCTGCGCCGTCGTCATCATTGCTGTCCTGAACAACAGGCGGCTTTTTCTCTTCGACCTTTGCAGCGCGTGCCGGCTTGGCTGGCGCATCACTTTGGTCCTGCCGCGGCTTCTTCGGGCGATCGTCTCGCTGAGCCCGCTTTGGCGCATCATCCTGACGCGGCGCTTTCGCCTTTGCTGGCTCTGGCTTGGCTGGAGCAGGCTTTGCCGCGGCCTTTTCAGACGGCTTTGCGCCCGCTTTGGCCTTGCGCTCTTTGCGCACCGATATTTTCATGCCGGTCAGTTTTTCAATGCTCTCGACATGCTCTGCATCGCTGCGGGTTATGAATGTAATCGCAACGCCGGTTGCACCAGCCCGGCCGGTCCGGCCAATCCGGTGAATATAATCATCCGGGTGCCAGGGAATATCATAGTTGATAACATGGCTGACGCCCTTGATGTCCAGCCCGCGCGCGGCGACATCCGACGCGCACAATATATTGATCTCGCCCGATTTGAACCGGTCCAATTCTGCCAGACGTGAACTCTGGTCCATATCACCGTGAATCTGCCCAGCGTCGAAGCCGTCCTTGCGAAGACTTTCGCAAAGGTCACGGACCTCGGTTTTGCGATTGCAGAATATGATCGCGGTTTCGACACCTTCATTGTCCAAAAGGTCGACGATCAATTTGCGCTTGGCTTTCGGAGCAACCTCGATCAGCGACTGATCGATTGAAGTATTGGCCGTCGCTGGGCGCGAAACCTCGATATATTTTGGATTGTTGAGAAACTGGTCCGACAATTTCTTGATCGGCGGCGGCATCGTCGCCGAAAACAGCATCGTTTGCCGCGTCGCTGGCAATTTCGAGCAGATCGATTCGATGTCCGGAATGAACCCCATATCGAGCATCCGGTCCGCTTCATCAATGACCAGCAGTTCGCAACCCGACATCAATATCCGTCCGCGATCGAACAGATCCATCAACCGTCCGGGTGTGGCGATCAAAACATCGACGCCTTTTTCAAGCGCCTTGATCTGGTCTCCCATGGACACTCCGCCGATCAGCAAGGCCATGCTGAGATTATGGTGCTTGCCATATTTCTCGAAATTCTCGGCGACTTGCGCAGCCAATTCACGGGTCGGTTCCAGAATCAGCGACCGCGGCATCCGCGCACGCGAGCGACCATGCGCCAGAATGTCAATCATCGGCAGCACGAAACTTGCCGTTTTACCAGTACCGGTCTGGGCAATGCCGATGATATCTTTCATCATCAGGACGGGAGGTATGGCCTGCGCTTGAATCGGCGTCGGTTCGTCGTAGCCAGCCTCGGCTACCGATTTCAACAGTTCTTCAGACAGGCCGAGATCGGCAAAGTTCATAGTGGTTCCGGAAAAATATAGGATGCACCGTTGCATCCTGTCTTAGCCTCTCAGGCTGTGCCGGGCAATGATCGCATATCCGGGATTTGTCAAGCTTTCTCGCTCGGTCTAGCGTTCCGGGACAAGTTCACGAAATCGCTCAATCTCGCATTTGGCGCCGGTACGGGAATGCAGGATATCGCGGCCTGCACACATTTTACCGTCCTTTGTTTTCTCAACATAGAAACCCGAGTAAAAGCTGCGCGCCTGACACTTGTCCTCAAGCTGGGCCCGGATCCTTTTTCGATCCTTGGTCACCAGATCGAGATAGCGATCCGCGAACATGTGTACGCCGAGAATGTTGGTCATTGGCAGGCATTTGCCGATTTTCTTTTCGCGATAGGTCTGTCGCGCGCGCTCTTGCGAGAAATCTGCCATCGGCGCCAGAGGAGACGCAAGGCGGCGAGGCACCCGGATAATCACCCGCTTTTCGATTCGGACCTGCGCATAGACGAGCGGTCGATCGGACACGTGGTACATAGCTGAATCTGCCGGTGAAGTCTCCACCGGCCGCATCTCGCGCATATCTGGCACAGAGAGCAGCAATATCGCCGTAAGTGACAGGCTCACCATAATCCCTTAACTAATCCTTGAGTTCGCTATACCATCGGCGATTGAATATTGCATGAACTGGAAATTTGTCATCTACTATCGACTGAAAATGACGAGCCGGTGATGGCCTTCTTCAGATGGTAGTTTTGCGTCAAGATCGTACCATTTATACAGGAAAATGAATATGCCAAAGCTAGCGAAATGGCTGGAACAGATGCGGTCAGTTGTTGGCGCGAAGGGTTTTACCAGCGCGGGCGATGACATGGCGCCATGGCTGACCGACTGGCGCGGTCGATATACCGGCGCTGCAACCGCGATGGTGTCCCCGGGAACGACTCAGGAAACTGCAGAAATACTGAAAATTGCGAACCAAAATAGTGTGGCGATAGTACCGCAAGGCGGCAATAGCGGCATGGTCGGGGGGGCAACCCCCGATAATAGCGGTCACTCTGTGCTCTTGTCGCTTCGCCGCATGAACCAGATTCGGGCGATACAGCCGGACGACCAGTTGGTGGTGTGCGAGGCCGGTGTGATTCTACAGAATTTGCACGAGGCACTCGCCACCGACGGCCAGAGATTTCCATTAACCTTGGGCGGTAAAGGCTCGGCCACGGTCGGCGGCCTCGTTTCTACAAACGCTGGCGGCACTCAGGTCTTGCGCCACGGAACAATGCGCTCGCTGGTGGCCGGGATCGAAGCCGTATTGCCAGACGGCAGTATCTTCGATGGACTGGCCGCCCTGAAAAAAGACAATCGTGGCTACGATCTGAAACAATTGTTCGTTGGCGGCGAAGGCACGCTGGGCATTGTCACGGCGGCGACCTTGAAAACCGTGCCGGCGTTGGTGGATCGCTGTGTTGCCTGGGCGGCGGTTGACAGTACCGATGCTGCTTATCAGCTGTTCCGGTTTCTCAATGCCCGGACGCCCCACGCTTTGGAAGGTTTTGAAATTATTCCAGCAACATGCCTGAATTCGGTTTTGCGCCACATTCCCGGAACCCGCTCGCCCTTGGAAGGCACCCACCGCTGGCATGTGCTGATCGAAATCGTGCGTGATCAGTCGGATGCCCAAGATCCAAAGTCGGTAGCGGAAAGTCTGCTCGCAGACGCTCTGGAACGGGGCTTGATTGAAGATGCAACGCTGGCGGCCAGCGAGCAGCAAGCGGAGGATTTCTGGAAAATCCGGGATTCCATTGCCGAAGCTGAGCGCGCCAACGGCCCGGCCCTGCAGCATGACATCAGTGTTCCGGTACCCGGCATGGCCCGGTTTATCAACGAGGCATCACCGGTTATCGAAGCACGATTTCCCGGCACCAAGGTAGCCGCCTTCGGTCACATGGGGGATGGCAACGTCCATTTCCACGTCAAAGCGCCAGAGGGCATCAAAGCCCAAGAGTGGATGGAGGATCTGGGAAAACAAATAACACCGCTGGTCCACGATCTGGTCATCGCAGCAGGCGGATCGATTTCGGCCGAGCACGGCATCGGGCAAAACAAGCGCGCAGAACTCGCGCGACTATCTTCCGATGCGCGCCTCTCTATGCTGCGCGCGATAAAAATGGCGATTGATCCAAAGAACATTATGAACCCGGGCAAACTCGTTCCCCTTGCGTCCGGTCAGTCAGGCTCTTAAAGCGCAAGACAACTATTCGGTCTCAACAGCAATTTTTCGGAGAATCTGACTATGGCGAGCACGCCGCAAGCACAAGCCCTTCCAATGTTCTATAAGGATTTGGTCCCGCTCAATTCCAACGAGCATGCAAAATGGAAAGTCAAAGGGCTCGACAACGCATCCTTCATGCAGTCGCAACATGCGATTCCGATTACCTCCGATGAATTCATCAATGCGGCGCGCAATTATCCGATTGTATTTTCGGCTGGCGAGAATAGCGTTCCCCTGATTCTTATGGGCCTGAACGAAGGCGTGAACACATTCATGAACGACGAAGGCCAATTCAGCGAACCGGCCTATGTCCCCGCCTATGTTCGCCGCTATCCCTTCCTGCTCGCAAAACTCCGTCCGGATGCTGACGAACTCTCGCTCTGCTTTGACCCAACAACCGATGCGATTGGCGAATATGAGGAAGGTGATGCCCTGTTCGATAAAGATCAACCGACCGAAACCACCAAGAATATCCTGGATTTTTGCGAACAGTTTGAACAAGCTGGCCAGCGAACCGGGCAGTTCGTCCAGGAACTCGAGAAAATGGGTCTGTTGATGGATGGAGAAGTCTCCATTCAGCAAACCGGCGTTGAACAGCCTTTTACTTATCGCGGTTTCAAAATGGTCGACGAAGAGAAATTGCGCGACATGCGCGGCGACGAGCTCCGCAAAATCAACCAGAACGGGATATTGCCTTTGATCTACGCGCATCTCTTCTCCCTGCAGCTGATGCGCGATGTATTCGCAAGACAGGTTGCTGCCGGAAAGATGCCACAAGTGACCGAAGCACCTTCCGTCCAGATATGACAACTGGGGAAACCTGCTTTGTGCGATTTGGCCGAAGTGGGTAAGGCCTATTGATAATTTTCCGGTCTTGGGGGCTTGCAACTTACCCGGACAAGGCCCACATTAATGGTGTATGGGTCCGCATCCCCCGATCGGATCTATACGGGCATTCCTTTGGAATGCCACCTCCCTGAACCTTGGCCACCTCGCCGCATCGGCGAGGTGGTTTTTTATTGGAAAAGTCTCATTCTGCCGCCTCAAGCAGATCGCGGCCAAACATCTGCTCGGCCAGCATTACGCAGCAACTTTGGATCAATTCTGCTATCGACTGTGCGGCAGCGATCGGCTCGCGCATCTCCTGATCCAGATAGAGCGTCCGATCCACTTCGAGCTGAAAGGCATGAATATTGCGTGCGGGCATCCCGTGCCGATCCAGAATATAGCCTCCGGAATAGGGGTGATTGGTCTGAACATGGTGGCCGTGCATCCGGAAATGCACCGCAGCCATTTCGACATAACGCGAATCGCAGCTTCGCCCGAAACGATCCCCGATAACAAATCCAATTTTGCGACTTTTCTCGTCGAACACCGATGGCATGCTGTGCAAGTCCAGAAGCAGGGCACAACCAAAAGAAGATCGTATCTGGTCCAGGAGATGCTTCACCATCACATGATAGGCTTCGTGATCCCGTTCGATCCGGTCAATGACGTGCTGATGCTGCCACTTTTCGCGCCACAAATTGCCCGCGCCGTGCAGCCGGCGCGGCAATATGCCCAAACCGCCCCTGACTTTTTTGCTGATATGGGGTGTCTGCGTCGAATCCATCCCGGCCACCATATCCGGATCGATTTCCGCCCGGCTACGATTGAGGTCGACCCATGCGCGCGGCTTTCGGGCAATGATCGCCGGAAATCCGGAGGCAATCGCTGATGCCGCCAGCCGGTCTGCGTAACGATCTTCCAGCCGGAGCAAATGGGAAGCCTGGACGTTCAGATTATCTAACAGTTCCGGCGGATATTGCCGCCCGGCGTGGGGTACGCTTACCAGAATCGGAAAGTTGAGTTCTGCAATATTGGACAAGAAATAGTTGGCTGCCGAGGACGATGTTTTGGCGGGAAGGGAGTTAGCCATATTTGCCCCCCAAAAGGTCAGCGTACACGACCAAAAAAATCGTCGGCTTCGAGAAAAAATTAACCGATTTGCACTTATATGCGGGTCCCGGCATAATAGCCCGTCTGCATTCAGACATATTCAGGAAGGCGCGACAAAATGATCAGGATTCTCCTCGCGGAAGATGAGCAAGCAATGCGTGAGCATCTTACACGGGCCCTAGAGAAAGCCAACTATGAAGTTGTAGCTGTAGACCGCGGAACCGCTGCCTTACCGTTGCTCGATGCACAGAAATTCGACCTGCTATTGACGGATATCGTTATGCCGGAGATGGATGGCATCGAACTGGCACAGCATTGCGCAGCGGTCTGCCCCGAGACTCAGGTCATGTTTATCACCGGCTTTTCCGGGGTAACATTGCGGGCGGGAGAATCGGTTCCGAAAGCCAAAATATTGTCCAAGCCGTTTCATTTGCGGGATCTTGTTATGGAGGTCGACCGCCTGTTCGAGCCAGACAGTATCAGCGACCTGAATTAAGCCTTGCGCCAGCCGAAGCGGCTGGCTAGACGGCCTCCAGCGTGGGCGTATAGCTCAGTGGTAGAGCACTTCGTTGACATCGAAGGGGTCGGGAGTTCAACTCTCTCTACGCCCACCATTTCCCGGACAATCTGATAGTCACGCAGCGAGTGCTATCCCGCTGCCCGCATCCTGACTCGGTGGATGGCCATACCAACTCGTGTAGGCCCGGGTAAAAGCACTCAATTCGCTATAACCCAGCTTGGCCGCTATCTCGGAGAGATTTCGGGTGCCTTCAAGAAAGTAGAGATGGCAAGTGTCGCGCCGCACTTTCTCCAGCAACTGTCGGTAGGACATGCCTTCGGCCACCAATTTTCGCCGCAATGTCCGTTCCGCCATGCCAAAAGTCATGGCAGCCGCGTCCAGGCTGAGGCCGGATTTATCAAGCAGGTATAGCAGATACTCGTAGGTTAGCTTGGCCAGATTTTGCCGCTCGAATCTGACCCGTTCAAAAAACGCCGTTTGCTTGCGGGTCGCAGAGATAATCGCGGGATTATGACGCGGCATTGAGCGGGTCATGGCCAGGCGATGATATTCGAGGTAGGTGGACGGCCGGTTGAAATAGCAAGGAATAGGCGAGTTGCTCGCATTGGCGTCCGGAAATCCCCTGAACCCTTCCGGCCGTGAATGTGCAAAATGCGCAGCCTTGACAGTTTTAAAACGGCCATCAGCTAGCAACTCGCCGCAATGGTAGACCAAGGCGAATGCGATAGGAACGAGATCTGGTGAAATCGCCTTATCATCGCACCAGACCAACCGGTCGCCGGACGAGAGCGGCATGAGTTTTACGATAGGCTTTTCCCCGCCCAGCCTCTGTTCGTCAACGAGATGGATCAACGCTTCACCAAAACTGGGCTCGAAAAAGGCTGCGAAGCCAGGATCGGAGAAACCACGCGGAACCATATTTTGGCCGATTGCCGAATGGATATTTGTCCGATTGAGCTCTTCCTGAGCCGCGGTACAAAGACTGGAAATCGATTCGTCCCCCAACTGATAGCCGGGATCTCGCAATTCCGATTCGGAACATTGCAGCGCACTCAATAGCTTCGGCTTGCGGGCTTCAAGCGCGTGGCAGCTTAGATATGCACGGTAAAGAAACTGAGCCGAGATCTTTAGATTTGGGGATGCCGGATAGTTCATGACACCAAGCTAGGAGCCGAAATGCATTCCGCTCAACTAGCTTTCGACAAGGATGTAAATTTGGCGACGAAAATGACAATATTGGTTAATTTGTGATAGAAAGCACCAACTTCAATATCGGATGACCGACGCGCCCCAGGTAAATCCGCCGCCCATCGCTTCCAGAACCAGCAAATCTCCAGCCTTGATTCGACCGTCGCGCACCGCAGTATCCAGTGCCAGCGGGACTGACGCTGCCGACGTATTGGCGTGCATATCGACGGTTTTTATCACCTTCTCGGGAGCCAGATTGAGCTTTTTCGCGGTTGCATCCAAAATCCGCGCATTGGCCTGATGCGGCACAACCCAATCAACGTGGTCGATCGATTCCCCTGCTTCTTCCAATACTTCTTTCAGCACCTCAGATAGATTGACAACCGCATGACGAAAAACCTCGCGGCCTTTCATCCGGAGC
>JAGXGT010000084.1 GCA_024636595.1 Sphingomonadales bacterium
AAAGCTGGGAAAGCATGTGGTTGCAGATCCAGGAAATGCTCCGCATCGAAAAGGGTGGTGACGCGCAACTGACCGACGAGCTGACCGCTTACAATCCGATGGTGCCGAATGGCTCGGAATTTACCGGAACGCTGATGTTTGAAATTGATGAGGAAGAGCGCCGGACGGCTTTTCTGAAGGGGCTAGGCGGTGTCGATAAACATATCCACCTGATCATTGGCGACCAGAAAGTGACGGCCGAGCCGGAGCAGGATATCGATAGGACTCGCGCCGATGGCAAAGCGAGCGCGGTGCAGTTTGTCCATTTTCCGCTGACCACTGAACAGGCAAAAATGTGGAAGAGTATGGAAGGGCAGGTGATGGTCCAGATAGACCATCCCAACTACGGCCATGCGGCGATCATCAGCGTTGAATGCCGCCGCGATATGGCCCGCGACCTCGACTGATCATTTATCGGTGGAACCTGTCCGACCGTCGTGATCCAGAACGATCGGGTTTTCGAGACTACCGGGCTTTCCAGGGCGGGGACTGCCGGCGGAGGGGGCTTTACGGCTGCGGGCAATAGATCCGCTGTTGCCGGACTGTCCCTGGCCATTGGAGGAGGATTGATCGGTGGAGGTTTGATCATTGTCGCTGTCCAAGAAGGTCATCGGCTCTCCGAAGGTGAAATCATCGTCACTGTCTTCACCATCCCCGTCGTCATAGTCCCACCCATCATCTGACGGCAGCATTACCCGCTCCACCGCTTTCGGAACCTCTACTTTGACCGGTTCCGGCTCAGGGGGCGCATCAGAGGGAGCGATCAGATAGATCAGAACCCCGGTAGAAGCGACAAGCAGGATAGATTCTTTAAGCATATCGTACGCCAGTTTCCTTGAAATTGTTGTCCACAAATAGATCAACGCGGTTAAGAAACATTTACCTGTTGAAGCCTCGCCAGGCGCTGATGTTGCCCTGGTGAGATCGGACCAGTGGTCCAGCCGTTTAGTCGGACGTTACAAGCCCAATCAATTCCACTTGAAATATTGTAAATAAATTTACATAGCCGCTGCATGACAAATCAGAAACTTTTTGCCGGTGCCGCGATCAAACGACTTCGCCGCAGTGCTGCGATGACTCAGGTGGCGCTGGCCGAAGCGTTGGACATATCGCCCAGCTATCTCAATCTGATCGAACGGAATCAGCGGCCGCTGAGCGCCCGTTTGATGTTGCTGCTTGCGGAGCGGTTTGACTTCGATCCGCGGCAATTGATCGCCGCAGAACCCGGTGGAGGGATTGATGCGATCCGCCAGCGACTAGCCAACCCCTTGTTTGAGGACCTGCCGATTGATCGGGCAGAACTGGAAGAATGGCTGATCGCGTCGCCAAATACGGCGGAAGCTTTTGTCCGCCTTTTTGACAATCGGAAGACAGGAGACGGCCAGGCGGAAGGCAATGCGCCTGATCCGATTCAGGCCGTTCGCCGAGAAATCGAGCGTTGGCGCAATCATTTCGCCGACCTCGACGCCATGGCCGAGAAGCTTGCCGACGAGTTGCGCCTCGGCGCGGGGGATCTTTATGGGGCGATCGCCGAGAGGCTTCGGGTCAAACACCAGCTCATGATCCGTATTCTGCCGGAAACGGTGCTCTCAGACAAGTTATGCCGTCTCGACCTACACGCGCGGCAGCTGCAGCTTTCCGAAATGCTGGATCCGGCTTCCCGGACGTTCCAAGCCGCGCTTCTGCTTGGCCAGATCGAGGCGAAGGGAGAAATTGATGCACTGGCCTCAGGCGGGAATTTCACTGATCGCGCCGCGGAAAAAATGTTCCGCCGCCACTTGTCCAACTATTTTGCCGCTGCATTGATGATGCCCTATGAGCGCTTTCTGAAAGCGTGCGAGCAAAGCGGCTACCGCATTCAGTTGCTGCAGCGTCGGTTTGGCGCCGGTTTTGAGCAGGTCGCCCATCGTCTGACGACTTTGCAGCGGGTCGGCTCGCGTGGTTTGCCGTTTTTCATGGTGCGGATTGATCGATCCGGGATGATCTCCAAGCGTTACGCCGGTGCCAGCAATGCGCCGCTGGTGGAAAGTGCCCATCGCTGCCCGCTTTGGGACATCCATCGCGTTTTCGAGCAGCCGGCCGAGATCCGCTCGCAACTGGTCGCTTTGGAAGACGGTTCGACATGGTTCACGCTGTCCCGCGCGGTGCAGGGGATTGGCTCCGGGGCGGGCGGCTATACGCCGGCCTTTGCTATCGGATTGGGCGTCTCCGCTGACGTTGCATCATCACTGCACTATGCACGCGGCAAGGATCTGAACATCGAGCATGCGGATCCGATTGGACTCGGCTGTTCGGCTTGCACCCGGCCACAATGTTCGCAGCGGTCCGCTCCGCCGCGCAGCCGGGCGCTTAAATTTGACGAACGGGAGCGCGGATTGACGCCATTTGACTTCGTCAACGACTAGGACGAACGGCGAAAAACGGCGATGTCCGGCGTGCACTGTCGGTATATTGAACAAATGTGACGATTTCTTGGGGTCTCGTGCAATTTGATCTGTAAAATTTACCGACAGATAACCAATTTTCCTTATGGGCGTCTTTGACCAAGGAAAGACCGCGCACAATATGATCCGATTGTTCAAACATTATATTCCTTATCCGGTGATCTTTCTCGGCCTGATAGATTTCGTCCTTTTGCTGATGGCGGCCGAAGCAGGCTGGATATTGCGCGCGCTCCAGATCAACATGGAGGTTGGATCCGTCGTGGACCGGCCAGCACCGATTTTCAGCTTTGCCATCGCCCTGCAACTGTCTCTGATCGCGGTTGGTATTTACGGCTCGGAAGCGCTGCAATCCATGCGGTTCGCAACCGCCCGAATATTGGTGGCGATTTCGCTGGGCGTGATATTTCTGTCGTTGCTGTCTTTCGCCATGCCCGGGGTGACGCTCTGGCGCTCCAATTCTCTCTATGCGATGGTCCTGGCAATCCTGTTCCTGATGGTGATCCGGATTTTGCTCGGGACCATTCTCGACAGCGACATTTTCAAGCGACGCCTTTTGATACTGGGAGCCGGGCCGCGGGCAGGCCGGATTTCGGTTTTGGAAAAGCGGCAGGACAGCGGCTTCATTGTTGCCGGGTATGTCGACATGAACGAAGGCCCGAGTTTGATCGACACCGCGATCCGGCGGCAGGATATCCGCAATTTGCCGCAACATGTCATTGATCTCGCGGTAAGCGAAGTGGTTCTGGCGCTCGAAGAGCGGCGCAATTCGCTTCCGGTTGCCGATCTCTTGACGATCAAGACCACCGGCGTTCATGTCAATGACCTGTCGAGCTTCCTCGAACGCGAAACCGGACGGGTCGATCTGGATAGCGTCAATCCAAGCTGGTTCATTTTCTCGGACGGGTTCTCATCTGGGCGCCGGCTGTCGACCCTGTTCAAACGAGGCTTCGACATATTTCTGAGTTTTCTGCTGCTCCTTCTGACCGGACCGGTGATCCTGCTCTTTGCGTTGCTGATCAAACTGGAAAGTCAGGGCGGTTCCTTTTTCACGCAGGAACGAGTCGGGCTTTACGGTCAAAAATTCAAAATCCTGAAACTGCGGTCGATGTGTGCCGATGCCGAGATTGGCGGGCAAGCGATCTGGGCGAGCGAAAATGACCCTCGTATCACGAGGATCGGCCGATTCATTCGCAAGGTCCGGATTGATGAACTGCCGCAAGCCTGGAGTGTATTGAAAGGCGAGATGAGTTTTGTCGGTCCGCGTCCGGAACGGCCGCAATTTGTCGACGATCTGCAAACCAAAATGCCCTTTTATGCCGAGCGGCATATTGTCAAGCCAGGTATCACCGGTTGGGCACAAATCAATTATCCTTATGGCGCGTCGATCGAAGATTCCCGGCATAAGCTGGAATATGATCTGTACTACGCCAAAAATTATACACCTTTTCTCGATCTGTTGATCATCTTGCAGACCATCCGCGTGGTCTTGTGGCCCGAAGGAGCGCGCTGAGATGGGGTCGCTTCTCGACTATATCAGCGTAATCGGCCATGGCATTGCCGCTGCGCTGTTTGGCGCGCTGGCGATCTGGCAATTCCAGCGTAAGGTCGAGCGTACGGACAAGCATATATGGTTGATCATTGCGATCGCGCTCACCAGTTTTTGGGCACTTTCGATAGCGGTAGAGGGATATTTTTCGCCGATATCGCGGTTTTCTGAAACCTTGCGTAATTTTGGGTGGCTGGCATTCATGTTCACCTTGCTGCGTGCCGGGGAAGGGCGCGATGAACCGAAGACGGTCAATGTCATTTATGCAGCGTTGAGCTTTGTTCTGATCGGCCAGATGCTGGTCGATTCGCTGCTTCCCGCCTTTGCCGGAAGTCCCCGTCTTCAAGGTGTCACCTTATATACGTCACTGGTGTTGCGGATGATATTTTCCGTCGGCGCGCTTGTGCTGGTGCATAATCTCTATTCAATCTCCGCGCCGGAAACCCGCTGGGGCATCCGGTTGCCGATGGCTTCCCTGGCCGCGATCTGGACCTTTGATCTCAATCTGTACACGATCACCTATTTGACGCAGCAAATCCCGGTGGAGCTGCACGCCATGCGCGGACCGATGATGGCGACCATTGCGCCCATTCTGGTTTTGGCCTCGCTGCGCAACACCGAATGGAACCTCAAGCTGTCCCGCAGCGTCGCCTTTCGTTCGCTGTCACTTGTGGCAATCGGCAGCTATCTTCTGATGATGGTGGTCATTGCGACGGCGCTGCAGATCATTGGCGGCGATTATGCACGCCTGGCCCAGATCAGCTTTTTGTTCGGCACCTCGATCGGTGCCCTGCTGCTGTTGCCCTCAGGCCGGTTCCGCGCCTGGCTGAAGGTCAAGCTGGCCAAGAATTTTTTCCAGCATCGTTACGATTACCGGTCCGAGTGGATCCGGTTTACCGATACCATTGGCCGCCCCGGTGCGGATAGTGCGCCCTTCCATGAGCGGGTGATCAAGGCGATCGCGGACATCACCGATTCGCCAGCCGGTCTCTTGCTGGTGCCGGACGAATCTGGTCAGCTGGTGCTGCAGTCTCGCTGGAATTGGTCCTCGATCGAAGTGCCGGCGCGAGCGTGCACGGCACGAACGTCGGCCTTTTTCGAACACACCAGTCATATCGTCGAGTTTGACACGCTGCGCGCCGGTCAGGACGAGAAGTGCGACGCAACCGCAATCCCGGATTGGATGAACGCAGATCCGCACATATGGGTTGCGGTTCCGCTTGTCCATTTCGATCGTTTGGCCGGGTTGATGCTGTTGGCGCGACCGCGGATCAATCGCAAGCTGGATTGGGAAGATCTGGATATGCTCCGCGTGGTCGGTCGTCAGGTCGCCAGTTATCTGGCGGAGTATCGCAGCCAGGAATCGCTGTCCGAAGTCCAACGATTTGACGAGTTCAACCGCCGGATGGCGTTCATCATGCATGACATCAAAAACTTGGTCAGTCAGCTCAGCCTGCTGGCCGGCAATGCCAAGCGTCATGCTGACAATCCCGAATTCCAAGCAGACATGATTGATACCTTGCACGATTCAGCGCAGAAGATGAATGGACTGCTGGAACGACTGTCACAGCATAACAAAGCCAATCCAGAAGAACCGAAGCCCGTAAAGATCGCCGAACTGATTCGCTCGATCATTGAGAAAAAACGGTTGCTGCACAGTTTGGAAAGCAACGAGATTGAGGATCTGACGGTTCTGGCTGACCCCGCCCGGGTGGAGCAGATTTTGGGACATTTGATCCAGAACGCCATTGACGCCAGCGCAAAAGACCAGCCGATTACCATCGATGCCCGTCGCCGTGACCTGAGCGTGGCGATTGACGTGTCTGATCAGGGAACAGGCATGTCAAACGAGTTTATTCGCAGCCAGCTTTTCAAGCCATTTTCCTCCACCAAGCAGGGCGGGTTCGGTATCGGCGCTTATGAAGCCCGCGCGCTGGCGCAAGCGATGAACGGGCGCCTCGAAGTCGAGAGCACGCAAGGTGTGGGCAGCCGGTTCACCCTGATCCTGCCCCTCGCCAAACATTTGTCGGAAGAAATTTCAGCAGACGAAAGGGCCGCATGATGCCGGAGAAAAATCAACCGAGAAAAGAGAAGCTGCTGATCGTGGAAGATGATCCCGGCCTGCAAAAACAGCTGAAATGGGCCTATGACGATTTTGAAGTCATCATTGCCAGCGACCGTGAATCGGCGATCGAAATGCTGCGCGCCGAAGAACCGGACGTGGTGACGCTGGATCTCGGACTGCCACCGGATCCCAACGGGACAACCGAAGGCTTCGCAACAATGGACGCAATATTGAGCCTGAAGCCTGACACCAAAGTCATTGTAGCCTCCGGTCATGGGGAAAAAGCCAGCGCGTTGCGGGCGATATCCGGCGGTGCCTGGGACTTTTACCAGAAACCCGTGGATATCGATGAACTGGGTTTGATCGTCCGCCGTGCCTTTCATGTCCACAGGCTGGAGCAGGAAAATGCCAACCTGGCGGCGAGAGCCAATGGCGAGGGATATATATTGGGGGATATTATAACCGGCGCACCGGAAATGTTGAAGGTCGCGCAGATGGTCGAGCGCGTTGCAAACACAAATGCTTCCGTGATGCTGCTGGGGGCGAGCGGCACCGGCAAGGAATTGCTGGCCAAAGGTCTGCACGATGCCAGTGACCGGCGCGACAAGGCATTTGTCGCCATCAATTGTGCGGCGATTCCGGAGAATTTGCTGGAGTCCGAATTGTTCGGGCATGAAAAAGGTGCGTTTACCGGTGCCATCAAGACGACCGAGGGAAAGATCGAGCAAGCCAATGGTGGCACATTGTTTCTGGACGAGGTCGGGGATATCCCGCTGCCTCTGCAGGTAAAGCTGCTGCGCTTTCTTCAGGAACGCGTGATCGAGCGGATCGGTGGGCGCAAAGCGATTGCGGTCGATACCCGGATTGTCTGTGCAACACACCAGGATCTGGAAAAGATGATCAAGGACAATGCGTTTCGCGAAGATCTCTATTATCGACTGGCCGAAATCATCATCAAAATCCCGCCCTTGTCCGGACGCTCTGGTGATGCCAGCCTGCTTGCGCGGCATTTCCAGAAAAAATTTGCGGCAGAAATCAATCCAGCGGTCAAGGGACTGGCTCCGGACGCTCTGGCGGTGCTCGAAGCCTGGCACTGGCCGGGCAATGTGCGGGAGCTGGAAAACCGGATCAAACGGGCCGTGATCATGGCCGATGGCAAGATGATCGGGGCAAAGGACCTCGACCTGGAGGTCGACGAAAACGCCGCTACGGAGCTATTGAACCTGAAAGCGGCGCGCGAAGCTGCCGACCGTTCGGCGATCTTGAGGGCCATTTCCCAGACCAGCGGTAATATCTCCAATGCCGCAAAATTGCTGGGGATCAGCCGTCCGACGCTCTACGATCTTCTCAAGCAATATAAGTTGCAGCAAGTCAGCTGAACGATGATGATGGATTTTGTTCACAGATTGCGTTGCGGCAGCAAGCCGGTCATTTTTGCCGCGGCGCTTTCGCTGGCAATGGTTGGCGTCCCGACTGCCATCTATGGGGCCAGCCAAGGTAATGAGGAAGCGCGGGAAGCCTTTGCCAATGCCGAGCAGTTTCGCGCCAAGCGCGATGTACGCTCAGCGCGGATCGAACTGATGAACGCGATCAAGGCTGATCCGGAGTGGATTGATGCGCGGGTGGCGCAGGCTGAGGTGTTGCTCAGCCTTGGCGACGGTATTGGCGCGGAGGCAGAACTCGACCGGGCATTGCAACTTGGTCAGGATCCGGCCACAATCCGGCATCTATACGGCCACGCCTATTCCTTGCAGGGTGACGTGCAAAAAGCACGAGAGCAGTTGTCGGCAGATGATATCCCGAGGAAGAATCAGGGCTATGCGTCGCGGATCATGGGCAAGGTTGGCCTGCAAATGGAAGACCCAGAGCTGGCAAGTACGGCCTTCAACCGCGCCATGGAGCTTGACGGAAAAAATCCGGACTTGTGGGTCGATATCGCAAGATTCCGCGCAAACACCGGGGATCAGGCTGGGGCGACTAATGCGATTGATGAAGCGGTGAAATTGGACCCGGAAAATATCCGGGCTTTGCAGTATCGCGGCGAATTGTTGCGTTTTCAGTTCGGCTTGGGAGCCGCTCTGCCGTGGTTCGAGCGGGCGCTGCAGATTGATCCGAACGACGTGCCGCTGCTCACCGAATATGCGGCGACGCTGGGTGACATGGGACGGATGACCGATATGCTGGTCGTGGCGCGCAAGATCATCGCCCTGGACGGTCTCAATCCGCGCGCCCTGTTCATGCAGGCGGTTCTGGCAGCGCGGGCTGGCAACTATGGTCTGGCAAGGCGGTTAATGCAGCAGACCAAAGGGGCGCTCGACAATGTCCCGTCGGTTTTGCTGGTGCAGGGTATTATCGAGCATGGTGAAGGCAATCACAACGCCGCCGTAGACAAGTTTCGTCGCCTGGTTTCGATTCAGCCTGACAACTGGCAGGCGCAAGACCTGCTGGCGCGGTCTCTCTATCTGGCCGGCAGCGCGAGCGATGCGTTGGATGTGCTGAAGCCGCAGGTCAACCGCAGCGGTGCCGATCCCTATGCCATGTGGCTGGCTGGTCGCGCGCTTGAGGCGATCGGCGAACGCGGGCAAGCCGCTGCCGTGCTCAACCGTGCGGCCATCCATGATGCTGGCCGGGAAAGCGCGTTTGTTACCGGCGCGCCGTTGAGCGTGCTGCAGGCGGAAGCGCAAAGGAATGCCAATGACGCGCGGATTGTGGTCCCGTATATCCGCGCGCTCTATGACGCTGGAGACTATACCGCAGCCTTCGCCGAAGCAAAACGGCTGCAGCAAGGCAATCCCGGAGCGAGCGCCGCCTATATACTGGTTGCTGATGTCGCCACCGTGATGGGTAATTATGACGAAGCGCTCGACGCGCTCGAACAGGCCCGCAGTATCCGTTTTTCCGAACCGGTCATGCTGCGCCTCGTCGAGGTTTTGCGCGCCAAGGGGGACATGCAGCGGTCGGGGCAGGTCTTGGCGCAATATCTCAACTATAATCCAAGCAATATCGCTGGGCTGCGCTGGATGGCCTATGCGCATCTCGAGACCGAAAGCTGGGCGGTTTCTGCGCATATCCTGGAAAATCTACGCAAACGCATCGGCGACAATGATGCCCTGATCATGGCTGGCTTGACCCAAGCCTATACCGGTCTGGGACAGACCGAAAAGGCGATTGCCGCTGGCCGGGTCGCCTATCGGGTGCAGCCGTCAAGTCCGGTGGTATCGCATATTTACGGTCTGGCTCTGATGGCCGATGGTGCGCGCCAGAAAGATGGCATCAGTTTGCTCAAAAAAGCGGTGGCGATCATGCCGACCAATCCGGTCTATCGGAAAAGCCTGCGGCGTGCCTATGCGGCGCAGCGCGCGACCCGGAAGCAAAGCAGAAGTTGAACGCCGTTCAGGCGTCGCTTTTGACCAGATCCTCGATCGACAGATCCAGACGTTTCATCTGGCGCTCGACCGGCGGCCAGATATTCTTGATAAAATCTTCCCGTTGCGCGAGGCGGAGGCGATTTTTTGCGCCAGCCGCTACAAACATGCCAACGCCGCGTTTCACCGTGACCAGACCGTCCTCCTGAAATCCCTGATAGGCTTTTGCAACGGTCAGGGGATTGGCTCCCTGATCCGCAGCAAACACTCGCACCGATGGCAGCATGTCGCCTTCGCGAAATTCGCCATCCAGTATCGATTCGGAGATAATGTCCCGCAATTTCAGATAGACGGGTTTATTTGCATTGTTCATGCTGCATCACTGCCATAATACAGCGAAGCAGGCAAGCTACAAGTTCAGCTTTTTCTGATATTTAGTTTGGAACGTAACCAGCTATTCCGTCACAACCGGCGTCCAGGACGACAATATATTATCCAGTTCCGGGCGAGGCCGTTCTGACAGTTCAGCGTTGGATGTGCCGATATAGAGGAACCCGGCGATTTTTTCTGGCGCCGAACCGAACAGGTCGCGCACATCGTCGTTATAGGCGGGCCAACCGGTAATCCAGCCACCGACAAAGCCCATGGCATGCGTGGCATGGAGAATGTTCATCGCGAATGCCCCGCAACACAGCTCCTGTTCCCAGAGCGGAATTTTCGTCGATTCCACCGGCGATGACAGCAGCACCAGCAGGGTCGGCGCCTCATGGGCCATC
>JAGXGT010000085.1 GCA_024636595.1 Sphingomonadales bacterium
ATCTACGCCTATATGCAGGCGATCGGAATGACCGACGACCATCTCGCCGGATGCTGGAAAGTCTGATCAGGACAATCTTTGCCCGGACGGTGCAGGAAACCGCGCTAGTAGGGGCGTGCAAAAGACGCTATCGCTGCCGAATGTTGAGAAAAAAATTCAGGGCAACGACAGCGTGCAAGATTGTCGGGGTTCGCCGGATGGGTATATTTGCACAGATAAAAAAGAGCGGCGCATGATATTGGAAATAAAGCAATATATTTCACGATTGCCGGAAAAAATCTGGTTCCGGGCGATGCTTTTCAGCGTGGCCGCGATTGTCGCAGCAGTGGCAGCCGAGTGGATCGGTCCCCTGATACCCTATGAAGCGGATCTCCAGCTCGCCAGCGGTTCGGTCGGCGGCATATTGACCATTCTGGCATCCAGCATGTTGGCGGTCATCGCGTTTTCCGTCTCTATCATGGTGTCGGCCTATAGTTCGGCCACCAGCACCGCAACCCCGAGAACCATTGCTCTGATGCTTGCCGATGATCGCTCCCAAAATGCGCTCTCGACCTTCCTCGGCACCTTTCTGTTCAGTATCGTGGGCATTATTGGCCTGTCTGCCGGCTTTTATGATGATCGTGGTCGCATCATCCTGTTCTTCGCGACCATTACCGTGATTGTCCTCATTACCGGTACACTGATCAACTGGATTCAGCAGCTGTCCACGTTCGGGAGAATGAATGATCTGATAGACCGGGTGGAGCGCGCAACCGCAAAAGCGCTGCGCTGGCATGGCGAGCACCCTTTTTTGAACGCCCAGCCGCCAGTCGAGATACCCGAGGATGCTGTCGCTCTCAGCAGTGATATCGCCAGCGGTGTGGTCACATCTGTCGACGTGGGACAATTGGAAGAAACTGCCGAGAAACATGGTGTCACCGTATATCTCGCAATTCACCCGGGGAAACTGGTATATCCGGCGCGACCCTTGCTATATTTGTCCGGGGAAGAGGCAAACGAACTTGATTCGCAGCCGTTTCTGGATGCCATAGTGGTTGAGCATGACCGCAGCTTTGACCAGGATCCCCGATTCGGTCTGGTGGTACTTTCCGAAATCTCCTCCCGGGCCCTGTCTCCCGCGGTCAACGATCCGGGAACGGCCATTTCCGTATTGGATAGCGGCCTGCGGTGTTTTGAAGTCTTCGCTGAAGCCAGCGCAGAAGCCCAAGAGGCTAAATATTCGCGCGTGCACGGTCCGGAGATAGAAATTGGCGATCTGTTTGCCGATTTCTTCACCAAAATTGCCCGGGATGGTGCTGGATTGGTGGAGGTGCATCAGCGCATACAATTGTGTCTGCTGGCTCTGGCAAAATCCTGGCCTGATTTATTTTCGGAAGCGGCATCAGAAGCATCGCTCAATGCTCTGGCGAGAGCGCTCGATGGCATCGACCACAAGCCTGACATCAAGGATCTGGAAGCGAGATCCCAAAGGGTTGTCGAAAGCTGCAAAAAATGAGGGGTTGGTCTGGAAAGCCGACGTTTGCCAAAGGCAGTCTGAATATGAAGGGCCAGAAAGCGCGATCATCGACATACACAACCGGTCGCAACCACGCTTTCTGGCGCTAACCTTTGGATCGAAGGTGAACTTGAAACATCGTCCAGAGATTACCCAGGATAACGCCGCATAAACATATTGGTTCCGCCATCGCCCGATTTTTGATCAAGCGGCTTTGCGACTGGCTGTATTTCACTCAACAGTAAAAGCGGCGATGATATCCGGAATAGCGGTAGGGCTGTCCATTTTTCGCAAAGCGGAAATAGCATCCTGGATGACAACATCATATTGCGCCACCGGCCCTTCCAGCACCCCGGGCGTGCCGCCGATCGAGCGGATCAGCCCATAAGCCTTTTTGTTGTTGCGCAGCATTTCGATCCGCAAATGCCGTAATCCCTCACAATAGCAGTCGAGAAATAGCGCTGTCATCAATATCCGGGCCACACCCTGGCCGTGATATTTGTCGAGAACGGCGATGGCGAATTCGCCTTCCTTGTTCGTTTCCACTTCACGAAACATATGCGCAGCAGCGATGGCGGGATGACCATCCTCATCCATATTGACCACGCCCCATGCGATATGATGGGTTCCGTCCACGCTCGCCAAACGTTCAACGACAGAGGGGGGCATCGTTTTCGATCCCGAAAAGAAGCGCAAATAACGGCTCTGGTCAGACATCTGGCTAATGCCTTCCTCGATCCGCCCCAGATCAGAGTGGCGGACGCGCCGCAAGCAGATGTGGGTGCCATTGTCGAGCCTGACATCTACGGACTGAACCCGATTCTGAAACGACCATGATTCGGTCATCTTACTTCTCCTCACCGCGCCGCTTGCGGCGTGTGGCAGGGTAGCTTCCGCCCAAGGTGGCGGACAATAAGAAAATAGCATCAATCTCCCTGGGAAGCCATGGGTATGGCCTCCTTGAACGTATGGGTGATGTAGGGGAACGGGATTTCTATGCCCGCGTCATCCAGCGTGCGGTTGACCGCTCGAATTACAAGATCGCGGCTTTCATGCATATCGCGTTGCGCTGAACCCGACCACCAGCGCAGCTTGAAATCGATTGAGCTGGAGTTGAATTCGCAGGCAAAGACATCAACCGGCTTCCGGTCATCACTGATGTCAGACGATTCCAGCGCTGCTCTGATAACGCTACGTGCTTCTTCCAGATCGGTGTCGTAGGATACGCCGACCACAACCTCATGCCGTCGCTGTTCCATATCGGTCAAAATCTCGACCGGATTTTTGAAAAGCACGGAATTGGGTACGATCGTCAGTTCGTTCGACAGCTTGCGGACGTGGGTTTCGCGGAGCATGATCTGCTCCACTCTGCCCTCAATGCCTTCGCAAGATATATAGTCTCCAATCCGCATTTTTTCGCGAACCATGATCAAGATGCCTGCGAGAAAATTCTCGAAAATATCCTGAAAGGCGAAGCCAATCGCAACGGTGCCGACGCCCAAACCTGCGATCAGGCTGCCGGGTGTCAAATCGGGCAGCAGGATGGTCAGGGCGATCAACAAGCCTATCGTCCAGATCGCAATTCTGACGAGCGTCTCGACCAGTTCGCGAAGCGACGGGCGCATCGCCATCCTGGAGGTGAGGCGGTCCGCGATATTCGTGGCAAATCTGGCGATAATCCAGGTGACGATCAGGAATAGCAGCGCGATCACCAGACTGGGTAGCAGGCTGATGACCCCTTCCCACATTGATTGCAGTTGCGCGATTAAGATTTCAAGGGTGTTGAGCGATTCGTCTACTTTTTCGTCCATGCTTTTAGAAACACGGAAATAACCGATTGGTTGCAGATAATTTCATGGTACCGGGAACCCTGGCCGATTGGAAAGGTTGATTGCCCATGTCGCAAATGTTTGAGCCCGGGAAAAATTGCTGGCGCGTGGAGCATGCAGAACGGGCCGCCGTTCTCATCGATGGCGAAAATTATTTTCGGGCGGTGCGCAAGTCACTGGCTCAGGCGAAACAGCGGGTCATGCTGTTGGGCTGGGACTTTGATGAACGCGTCGAAATGCATGATACCACCGAAACGCCGGACGGACCTTTGCGGATTGGCGCCTATTTGGAATGGTTGCTGAAAAACAATCGCGATCTCGATATCTATATATTGCGGTGGGATACCGGTGCTGTAAAATCCTTTTTCCGCGCCACCGGTCTGCTAACATTGATCCGCTGGCTGTTTCATCCGAGAGTTCATTTCAAGCTCGACTCGCATCATCCGCTCGGGGCCGCGCATCATCAAAAAATCATTGTAATCGATGAAGATACAGCATTTTGCAGCGGTATCGATGTCGCGAACAATCGATGGGATACGAGATCCCACGACGAGGATCAGCCGCATCGCAAGCAGCCGGATGGCAATGATGCTGGCCCATGGCATGACGCGGCAATGGTCGTTCAGGGAGATGTCGCTAGCACGCTGGCCGAATACGCCGTCCAGCATTGGACGGATGCGGGAGGGAAGAAGCCCAAGCCGGTCACCGCCCACGCAGACTGCTGGCCCAAAGGGCTGGAGGCTGAATTTACCGATTGCACCGTCGCCATCGCTCGCTCCTTACCAGAGATGGATGATCAGCAGGGCGTCTATGAAATAGAGAGTCTTTGTCTGGATCTGATTGCTGCGGCGAAACATTATATCTACGCAGAAAGCCAATATTTTGCCTCCGCCAAAATCGCCAATGCCATAGCCAAGCGATTATCCGAACCCTCGGGCCCCGAAGTCATTATTGTCAATCCGCAAAGCGCGGAAGGGTGGCTTGAATCGGAAATCATGGATTCGACCCGTGCGCGACTGTATGAAGCGGTCAAAGCGCGAGACCAATATGATCGATTTCGTATGTTCCACCCGTTTAATGCTGCGGGTACACCGATCTATGTCCACGCCAAAATATTGATCATCGACGACCAGTATATCCGGATCGGATCCTCGAACTTCAACAATCGTTCGCTCGGTTTTGACAGTGAGTGTGATGTTGCTCTCGATGCCTCTCTCGCCGCAGATGGAGCGATCGCAGATCAAATCGCCCGTATCCGCAATGATTTGATCGCCGAACATTTGGGGACAGATGAGAGCGCGGTACGCAACTCAATTAAAGAAACCGGGTCCCTCGCTGGAACCATTAGAGCTCTCGGGAAGGAGGGGCGTATGCTTCGTTTGTACCAGACGCCTGACATCAGTGCAGTGGAAGAATGGCTGGCGGACAATGATATTCTTGATCCGGATCGGGCTGATGATGAGTTTGCCGGGATCGTCACAGGGTAGTGGTCAAAAGGCGGAATTATTCCGCCGGATATGGGGATGAAGTAGCATCCTGATCGTCGGTTTCCTGCAATTTTTTAATGATAATTTTGGCGACGATCGAAATTGCTCCGGCGGCAATGGTCCTGATAATGAAGCGCATGCTATACTCCTGTTGTGCGAAATTGCATTCATACTAACTACCTGCGAAAACCGATTTGGTTCCCCGCCGCCAGCCATTCAGGCCCCAAAATTCATCGCCCAGATAGCGATGATCAACGCGATGGCCCCGGATCCCATCAATCCGGAAATGATGCGCATATTGGTGGGCTTGACCGGGGTTGCCTGGTGCGAACTGAGTCGGGCCAGAACCGCGCATCCATTGCGCTGTGCCGCCCAGAAAATGAAAATGCCAATGATCATGAATAAGGTCGCGATCGCCTTTGGCACCCACAGCGGTTCCAGCGTGCCAAACAGGGCATTGAAACCGAGGCCGATCCCAACCGCCGCCAGGCCGGTGCGCATCCATCCGGCAAAGGTCCGCTCGTTGGCCATGATGGTACGGTCTTCAGCCCACTCCGTGCGATCCTCGGCCAGATCCGTGCGTTCGTTTGCCAGCGCGTTGCCGGACGATTCTTTACCCATGGTGGTCTCCCGAAAGCTTTGTATGGTCGGACGGCTGAGACATACCAAAAAAGCTCCGATATGCGGCCTAATAATGGACGAATATCGGAGCTATATTCTGGCTGTTTTGTAACAGGCCGGTTTTATAACAGGCAGGTCGTTATTGATCTAGGTAGCCCGTGCAGAGCCTCTTGGGCCGATAAAGAACCACAGCAACAGGCCGATGACTGGCAGTATCAGGATGATCAGCGACCAAATAATTTTGGCGCCAGCCGAAGAGCCGCTGCCCCAGACGCTGATCAGTGCCCATATATCCAAAGCCAAAATCAGCAGGCCGATAATTCCATATTCCATGATAGTCTCCCTTGTTTCGTTTAACAGTTATCGAAATTCCGTGTTCAAGAAGTCGCGTCTTCCAGATAATCAATGAGGCGACCGTCCGCTCTCAATTCACCCTGATAGTTCCGTAGCAGCGTTTGTGCCGAAGCCGTCAGGTCTTCATCATCGAGCGCCTTTTCGAATTTCTTGCGAAGATGCTCCTCGCCTGTATCAACCGCTTCAATCGCAGCTTCGTCATTATCCTGTACCGCAGCGCTGAGACCCATGAAGACACGGTGGGCCGACGCCAGAATCGTACCGTCATCTTCCGGCTTGCCACCAAGGTCAATAATTGCGTTCCGCACCGCAGCAGACATGGCGCTGCGAGACGCCGCGCGACGCGAGAAGAAGTTTTTCAAGGTATCGCGATCCGCAATCTCGGCAGCTTTTTCATAGCCGTGTTTGGAATCGATCAGGGTTTCAAGTATGTCATTCAATATATCGGTGGAAGCGTTCCTTGTCATGTCGTCCTCGTTTTACAATTGTTATGACAAATAAACATCGGACCGGCCTTCCGGTTCCCAACTATATTTTGCCGGACACGGGGAACTATTGTTATGGTACGGCGTATGCGAATGTTATTGACTGGAAATTCATGCCCCTAAATCGCGGTTTTCTGACCATAATATGTTTGGCAATCGGCCTTGGCCCAGCTGCCGTGGGCCTCTCCTTACCCGCGGCGGCTTATGGCCAGGTGGCAGTGGTAGAGACCGCCGATAATCCGGAGCCGGTCATCGATCTGGCGGCCAGCAGTGTAGACGATATCGCGATTGCGGATCGGATGCGCGGTATTTTCAAGGAAATCAACGGACTGGAGGCCGTCGCGGTCACCGTTGATGCCGGTGTCGTTCGCCTGACCGGACCGATAGCCGATAGCGAATCCGCAGACCGGGCCAAGGCCATTGCACAGCGCGTATCGGGTGTCGTCACGGTGGAAACGCAATTCGAACGCGACCTGTCGGTGGGTAGCAATGTTGAGCCGGTTGTCGACAAATTCGGAGCAAGTTTGCAGAATTTCCTGTCGGCGTTGCCGCTCCTCGGGATCGCCTTTCTTGTCGCGATAGCGGTGGGATTGTTGGGCCATTTTCTCGCTTCGTTGATGGGCTTCTGGCGACGGGTGAGCCCAAATATTTTTCTGGCCGAACTGATCGCGGGATCCATCCGCGTCGTCTTCATCATGATCGGGATATTCATTGGCCTGGATATTCTTAACGCTACGGCTTTGCTTGGAGCGGTCCTGGGGGGCGCAGGCGTAATCGGCCTGGCGGTCGGCTTTGCCCTCCGTGATACCGTCGATAATTATATGTCGAGTATCATGCTGAGTATCCGGCAACCGTTTCGCGCCAATGATCATGTGCTGATCGGTGAGCGGGAGGGCCGGGTCGTGCGATTGACCTCACGGGCAACAATTTTGATGACACTGAACGGCAACCATCTGCGCATTCCCAACGCGACCGTTTTTAGAGCGGAAATATTGAACTATTCGCGCAATCCCCAACGCCGGTTCAGTTTTGAACTGGGGGTCGATGCAGATGACGATCCCGCCGCTGCCATCGAAACCGGGCTGTTGGCGATCAACGGACAGGATTTCGTGCTGAACGACCCCGAGGCTACGGCGGAAATAAAGGAAGTCGGAGACTCCAATATCGTGATTGCCTTTCATGGCTGGATTGACCAACGTAATAGCGATTTCAAAAAGGCGAGGGGCGCGGCGATCCGGGTCACCAAAAATGCTCTGGAGGAATGCGGCTTCGCTCTACCGGAGCCAATATACCGTCTGCGGTTCGATAGTGGCGCGCAACCGATCATTGGAGAAATCAAGGAGGTGCAACCGACCCCCGCCGCCAGCGGCGCACCGAAAAAAGCGACGGCGAAAGAGGCTGTCGATGTATCTCCGGAAGATCATGTGGAGAAATTGGTGGATTCGGAGCGATCGGATAGTGGCTCCTCCGATCTATTGGACGATCAGCAGCCCGTGGAGTGAACGGCGACCGCGCTAATCTATGTTAGAGCAATTCGCTCACAAACCATCTATCCGGCTTTTTCAATATTAGGTTAGGCTAAAAACGCCGCTAGTAGAAAGTTGTTCGTGCCCCGCCAGTCAATCACCTCCCTGATTTATGTTAGCACCGCTAGGCCGGGACTGGACCAAGACGACTTTTCGTCGATCTTGAATGTCGCGGAACGCAATAATGAGCGTTTCGGGATTACAGGGCTGATTCTATATAACGGGTTCAATTTCATTCAATGTCTTGAGGGCGATCGAGCGAGCGTGAACGATCGGCTATATCACATTGGTTTGGACGATCGACATCATGGCCTGACTATTCTCAGTCACCACGACATGCCTAACCGGCAATTTGCGCAATGGAGCATGGCTGGTCAATATTTACCCGTACAACAGGGCTTGTCCCAAGCTGGTCTGGCAGAAATCTTGTCGGACGATGCCGTTACCGAGGCGACCAAGCGGTTGTTCGCAAGCTTTCTATCGCTTGGCGCCAAACAGCCGACTCAATAGTCTCGCTCAGTAAAGGGCGCGCGATCCTGCATTATTGCCGATCTGCTGCAGTGCGATTGAAATAGCCGAGGCCTTAGTCAACGGATTTTCCCTTCGCCGAGGCTTTCCGCGCCTTTTCCAGATCGGCGGCTTCATCGCCGTCGAGGGCGTTGGCAGCCTCTTTCGCTTTACCTTCAACGTCGCCATTCTCGGCGAATGCATGCTGCGCTTCCTGAAAGCGGCGTGAGCCTTCCCGGCTTCCTTCGCCTTCCATCTTCAGGTTCGATTTGTCTTTCGTTTCTGCTGTATCGGTCATTGCCTAAATCTCCGGGTGAAATTTGTTTCTATATGTGCTTAACGCATGGCTGTTAGGTTTGTTCCGGGCAGTCCTGCACTGGTTCAAAAATTTAAGTGCAACCTTTCCGGACATCAGGTGTTATGTTTTCAAGCAAATGAAACGAGGCATGGTTTGACGAGCCAAGATAAAAATCAAACTGAATCATCAAAGCGTAATGATGAAGGGCAGCAGTCAAAGGACAGGCCGGTGAAAAGCAAGGAAGACATGCAGCAAAGATTAGGCCTTGGACTGAAGAGCATGTATCTGAGTGTTCTGGACGAGCCGTTACCGGATGATATGCTGGCGCTTTTGAATCAGTTGGAAGACGATGACGACTCGGACGCCAGTCGGCCACACCTCGATGAATAAGACCAAGGCTCTACCACCATCAGAGTTCAAACAGCAATTGACAGAAGCCATTCCGCATTTGCGCGCGTTTGGGCGGAGCTTGTCAGGCGACCGGGACGTGGCCGATGATCTCGTTCAGGACACGTTGTTGAAAGCGTGGGCCGCAAGGGACCGCTTCATAGC
>JAGXGT010000086.1 GCA_024636595.1 Sphingomonadales bacterium
CTTGTCATCCTCCCAGCCGCGGAACGTGCCAAGCTGCCCCTGAAACTGCCCAATCGCCGCGGAAACCAGCGGTATGCGGTGGGCGAGCGAGAGATCGGAGACCAAAAGGCGGGTCTGGTAATTGTCCGTGCCATCGATGATCGCATCGAAAGGCGCAAAAAATGCTGCAGCATCCTCTGAGAAATGCTGCGCGGTAAGCCTTTGATTTATAGGGAATATATCAACATCCGGATTGATGCGTTTCGCGGCAACTTCAGCAACTTCAACTTTCGCTTTGCCAATGTCATTTTCGGAAAATAAAACCTGCCGCTGCAAATTCGAAAGCGACACCACATCATCATCGATGATGGTCAAAGCCCCGATTCCCGCCGCCGCGAGATATTGAATGGCGGGACAGCCAATCCCGCCCGCGCCGACTACCAATATATGCGCATCAAGTATCTTCTTCTGCCCGCTGCCGCCAATATCCTTGAGCACGATATGGCGGGCATAGCGGTCCAGCTGCTCGTCAGTGAGTGGGCTCATTCAGGCCAGCGGAAATTCATGGTTGTCCGGTACCATGTCGGTTTGTGAGTAGATGGAATCGGCGCGATATTGCTGGCATATTTTGCGAGATGGTTCACGGTATATTGCTCAAGTTCCGGGCAACCGCTGTCGACCGGAACTATCTTCAAGATATCGCCATCTGCCGAGACCAGAATCGCGGCATGAATTTTGGCAAAAACCCAATCAGACACCACAGGTAATTCGCAATGAGCGGCCTTAGCGACTCGTTCCGCTTTCCGTTCATGTTGTTCGCCGTAGGTTACCCTTTTCCGGAATTTCGCTACTTCGAGTGCGGAAAAGTCGGTCGGCATAGCCGTGGCCAAGTCGTCCGTTGTCGCGTCGACCGAGCCTGCGAGCGCGAGTGCAAATAACAATTCGATCATAAAAGCCTCCTGATTGTCGTAAGCACGACCTTATACCCCGGTTGAGCCAAAACCGCCAGACCCCCGCAGCGTTTCGTCCAGATTTGCCACTTCGACGAGAACGCCGCGCTGAACCGGGGCGACGACGATCTGCGCAATCCGGTCACCGCGCTTGATGACGAAATCCTCATTGCCGTGATTGATCAGAATGACCTTCAACTCGCCGCGATAATCGCTGTCGATGGTACCGGGCGAATTGGGGAGGCTGATGCCTTTTTTAAGGGCCAGCCCGGAACGGGGGCGGACCTGGATCTCGTAACCAGCCGGGATGGCAAATGCGAAGCCTGTTCCGACCAGTTCGCGCTTGCCGGGTGCGATTGTTAGCGCTTCGGCGGCGCGGACATCCATGCCAGCGGAACCAGCGGTTTCATAGGAAGGAAGCGGCAGATCGCCAGCGTGATCCAGTCGTTTGACGGCAATATCAACGGGTTCAAACATCAGGCAAGTTCCTCGCCAATTTTGGCAACAAGACGGCGCGCGACTTCCATCTTCGGCAGCCGTTCCCAGATTTCCGTGCCGGTGCCAGTGACGATATGGACGCTATTGTCGGTTCCGCCCATCACGCTTTCACCAATCGGACCGGACACATCATTCGCGACGATCCAGTCGCAGGATTTTTTCTCGAGTTTCGCTTTCGCATGTTCGGCAATTTTCTCCGTTTCGGCAGCAAAGCCGATTAGCAACGCGGGCCGTTGTTCGTGCCGCGCCAGGCCAGACAATATGTCAGGGTTCTCGGTCAGCTTGAGCGCTGCGGGAGCCGCGCCGCCTTTCTTGATCTTCTGTCCGGACTGGCTGTCCGCGCGCCAGTCAGCGACGGCTGCGACCATGATGGCAACATCCGCGGGCAAGGAGTCATGCACTGCCTGTTCCATTTCGATCGCGGTTTCGACATCGATACGCATGACACCGGCCGGTGTCGGCAGGTGCACGGGTCCCGCCACCAGAGTAACCCGCGCCCCGGCATCGGCAGCCGCGGCGGCAATGGCAAATCCCTGGCGTCCGGAGGAGCGGTTGGCGATATAGCGCACCGGATCAATCGGCTCATGCGTCGGACCTGCCGTGATCAGGACATGCTTGCCGCGCAGCGGACGATGCTGGTCGGGCGCGAAGGCGGGCTGGCCGTCAAGCGGATTGGGGCCGAGTTCATTCTGCCCATGAAGGTCGGAATGCCCTCGCTCGCTGCTGAGGCAATTTACAATTTCCTGCATCACCGCCTCTGGTTCTGGCAGCCGACCCGGCCCATATTCTCCGCAGGCCATATCGCCCTCATCGGGGCGCATCACCATGATGCCGTCTGACCTGAGCTGAGCGATATTGCGCTGCGTCGCCGCATGCTGCCACATGCGAACATTCATGGCAGGGACGGCCAGCACGGGCGCATCGGTTGCAAGCAGCAGAGTCGTGGCCAGATCGTCGGCGATCCCGCCCACCATCTTGGCCAGCAGATTGGCGGTTGCGGGACATATCACGATCAGGTCGGCTTCGCGGGACAATTGGATGTGGCCCATCTCTGTCTCGTCCTTGAGCGACCAGAGGGTAGTGTGCACTTCGTTTTCGGACAGCGCCGCCAGCGTCATCGGGGTGACAAATTGCGACCCCGATTCGGTCAGCACACAGCGCACCGTCATGCCGGATTTCTTTATCAGGCGGATGAGTTCTGCTGCCTTATAGGCGGCGATTCCTCCACCGATGATCAGCAGGATATGTTTGGCTACAGCCATATCTATGAAGGTTTCCGTACGAAGCTGGCCTTGTTAAACTCGCGCCATCCCTCTTTGGTTAACAACCAGTCGGTGACCCGCATTTGTCCGTCATCCATCAGCCGATATTCCGTTCGCCCCAATTTGCCGCCGGCGACGCCCCAGATTGAAATGATAGCAGCTTGTTCGATGGTCACGCTGAGGGGATGCAGGTCGCCGCTATTATCAGCCCAATAGCCTGCGGTAGTATTGGAATCCGTGTCCAGATAGTGACCGATACCGGTGAATGTCTTGTCGCTCGCCGGGTCCATAATGATCCGATAGTCAATTTTATAAAATTGACCGTCCAGCGTTTTGGACCAGACCATTTCCGATTTCACATCTGGACCAAAGCTATTACCCGAAGCGGTCCATACCCCTTCCACCAGATCGAACATTTTCTGATGATCATTCGCGTGAGCCGGGACTGCGGGAATGGATGCAGCGGCAAATGCGACGGCAAGAACCCAATATAGGAATGAAAACTTCATCGGCTTATCCCAAAATGAACATGGTGGCTGCGCCAATTGCCCCAGCGACGATGGCTGTTAGCATATAACGCCAAAACCCGCCACCATCGCCCTTTTTCCGCTTCTCCCAGATCAGCTCGACGTCGGCAACTGGCGGCGGCGGCGGTGCCCCGCCTTGGCGGGGGAGTTGGGCGTCGAGACGCCGGACAATATCGGGGAGCAGCAGCAGCGTGTCGAGGTCATCATTGATCCGGTCGGCAATCGCCGCCTCCGGACCCAGTTCGCCGCGTATCCACTGTTTCACATAAGGCCCGCTGGTATCCCACATATTGATTTGCGGGTTGAGATCGGTTGCGATGCCCTCGACCATCACCATGGTTTTTTGCAGCAGCAGCAGATGCGGCTGTGTTTCCATGTCGAAATCGCGGGTGATCGCGAACAGTCCGTCGAGCATATCGCCCACCGACAGTTCGCTGACCGGTTTGCCGCGCATTGGTTCGCCGACGGCGCGCAGGGCCGTGGCGAAATCTTCCATGCTGTGATGATCCGGGACATATTGCGCTTCAAAATGGATTTCCGCGACGCGTCTATAATTGCCAGTGGTCAGGCCGTAGAGAATTTCTGCCAGCCAGACGCGTGCTTTCTTGTTGATCCTGCCCATGATGCCGAAATCGATGGCGACAATCGTCCCGTCGGCTTTCACGAACAGATTGCCCTGGTGCATGTCGGCATGGAAATAACCGGCCTCGATCGCCTGCTTGAGGAAGGTGTGGACCAGCCGGTTGGCGATGGCATCCAGATCATGGCCAGCTGCGACCAGCGCATCGCGATTCGAGATTTTTACGCCATCGACCCAGTCGAGCGTCAGTACGCGGCCAGATGTCCGGTCCCAGTCGATTGCCGGAATCTCATATTGATCGACCTGAGCCATATGCTCGGCCAGCTCTGAGGCGCTCGCGGCTTCACGGCGCAAGTCCAGCTCGCGCATCGTCCAGCGGCGAAAATTGGCGATAACCAATTGTGGACGGAGGCGTTTGGCCTCGCCGCCGAGAGCCTCGAGATGAGCGGCAGCCCATTCGTAGGTTTCTATATCCTGGTTGAATTTCTTGATAATGCCGGGACGCAGAACCTTGACGGCAACATCCTTGCCTTCCAGCGTGGTCGCGCGGTGCACCTGAGCGATCGAAGCGGCCCCCACCGGGTCAGGGTCTATATAGCTGTACAGCTCGTCCAAAGACTTGCCGAGACTGAGTTCGATTTCATCACGAATCTGGTCGAATGGCACGGGCGGCAGGCTGTCCTGCAATTGCAGCAAGTCTCGGGCGGCTGCCTCACCAATCACGTCGGGCCGGGTAGCCAGTGTCTGGCCAAGCTTGATCGCAGCGGGGCCGATGGCTTGCAACGCAGCCGAGTAATTAGGCTCCTTGGGCTGGAACGTGCCGATCCGGGCGATGCGGAACAGGCGGCGGACCTGCGGCGGGGTCGCCTTGTGCCTCTCCAGATCGCGCAGCGCGCCATGTTTGGCGAGCGTACGGCCCCATTTGAGCAGGCGGAATATATGGGTGCGAGCGCTTGTCATCCGTTGTAGGCGCTCAAGCTTTCCAGCCGCTATGAATCGCGACCAGGCCGCCCATCATCGGTTCCACCTTGGTCTGGCTGAATCCGGCCGCCTCGATCATCGCGCGAAATTCTTCCATCGGCGGGAATTTCGCAATCGATTCGGCGAGATAGCGATAGCTGGCCTCGTCATTCGCCACTGCCTTGCCGACTTTTGGCAGGATCTTGTGGGAATAGGTTTCGTAGATTTTGTCGAAGCCGGGCCAGTTGGTCTGTGAAAATTCCATGCAATAAAAGCGCCCGCCATATTTCAGCACGCGGTGTGCTTCGGCCAGGGCTTTGTCGATGTGGGTGACATTGCGGATGCCAAAGACGATTGTATAGGCATCGAAATGGGCGTCGGGGAAGTTTAGCTGCTCGGCATTTTGCTGGCTCCAGACCAGCCGCGTTTCGTCTTTATCAAGCGCACGGTCCACACCTTCGGCCAGCATTTCCGCATTGATGTCTGCGACCGTGATATTGGCACCGCTGTCGACCATACGAAAGGCGATGTCGCCAGTGCCGCCCGCCATATCGAGAATATTCTCGTTGGCGCGCGGCTTGACGCGGCGCACGAAGCGATCTTTCCACAAGCGGTGCGTGCCGGCGCTCATCGCGTCGTTCATCACATCATATTTGGAGGCAACGCTGGAGAAGACCGCGCCTACCTTGCCGGTCTTTTCGCTTTCGTCGACCTCTTCATAGCCGAAGGAGACGGTATTGCTTTCGATAGCCATTTCTTGCCTGTGCTGATTTTTCTTTAAAATCCCGAGTAGACGAGCCTTGGCAGCACTGCAATCACTCTGTAGCTGCCCCTTGGACCGTAAGGGATGAGAATTGCAATGCCTGAGCTGCCAGAAGTGGAAACGACCGTCGCCGGATTGCGGCCGGTACTCGAAGGACAGCGCCTCACTCTGGTTGAACCACGCCGCGCCGATCTGCGCTGGCCGATTCCGGTTGATCTGCGGCAGCGGATGACCGGTGCGGTGGTGACCTCTCTCGGCAGGCGGGCGAAATATGGCTTGATCGAGACCGATCGCGGCGATGTGATGATCTTCCATCTCGGTATGTCGGGTCGCTGGCGGATCGACCCCGAGGAAATCGGCAAACACGATCATCTGTTGATCGAGACGGCAACGGGTCACCGTCTGGCTCTCAATGATCCGCGGCGATTCGGCTCGCTGGATATAGTGCGCTCAGAGGATCTTGGCAGCTACAAGCCGTTCGTGCTCATGGGCCCCGAGCCGCTGGGTGACGATTTTACCGGCGGCTATCTGAAAGCGGCGACCAGGGACCGCAAAGCGCCGATCAAGCAGCTGCTGCTCGACCAGCGAACGGTTGCAGGACTCGGCAATATTTACGTGTGCGAAGCACTGCACATGGCAGGCATATCGCCAAGCTTGAAAGGCGGTGCGATTTCAAAACCGCGCTATGAACGGCTTGTTGCCTCGATCAAGCAGGTATTGATCGCGGCGATCGCAGCCGGCGGTTCTTCTCTGCGCGATTTCGTGCAACCGGACGGGGAACTGGGCTATTTTGCCAAGGACTGGCGGGTCTACGGGCGAGAAGGGGAGGCCTGTAACTGCGGCGCGCTGGTGCGGCGGCGAGTCGACAGTGGCCGGTCGACCTTTTACTGTTCGCAATGCCAGAAATAAGCGGTTCACTAAGCTATTGACGAGAATCGGCTGTCACGCTATTGGCCGCCGTCTTGAGCCGGAAGCGGTACGCAACGTCCCGGCATTTAATTTCAGATTTTGAGGGTTTTTCATGGCTAATACGCCGCAAGCAAAAAA
>JAGXGT010000015.1 GCA_024636595.1 Sphingomonadales bacterium
GACCTTGGAGCGCGCGGTCGCGACATCGATATCGCCGGCCAGTACCAGAATCGAATTATTCGGTCCGTAATGATCGGTGAACCACAGCTTCATATCGTCCAGCGAAGCCGCCTCGAGATCTTCCAGCGAACCGATCGTGTCATGCCCATAGGGATGGTCGGCGGGAAACAGCAATTCGGTCTGGCGATAGCCGACCAGGCCATAAGGTTGATTGTCACCCTGCCGCTTTTCATTCGAGACAACGCCAATCTGGTTGTCGAGCTTCTCCTGCGTCACCGCACCGAGCAAATAGCCCATCCGGTCGCTTTCCAGGAACAGAGCGACGTCCAGCGCCGAGGTCGGAACCGTCTGGAAATAATTGGTCCGGTCGAGCCAGGTCGTGCCGTTGAGATCGGTTGCGCCAATCTGCCGCAGCGGCTCGAAAAAATCGCCCGGGGCGTGTTCGGAGCCGTTGAACATGATATGTTCAAACAGATGCGCATAGCCGGTCTTGCCTTTCGGCTCGTTCGCCGAACCGACGCCGTACCAGATCGAGACCGCGACAATCGGTGCCTTGCGATCGGTGTGGACCAGTACCTTCAACCCGTTATCGAGAGTGAATTCTTCATACGGAATATCCACCGCCGCGACCAGTTCGCTAACCGGCGCGGGCTTTGCTGTCTCATGATGTTTGGCCAGCGCGGGTGCAGACACGGTCAATGCTGTGGTGGTCAGCGCCAGCAACAGCGAACGGGATAAACGGGACATCAGGCTATTCCTCTCAATCGAATGCAAATCCTATAATCTCGAATATGACGGTTTATCCGGCCGGACCGATTGGTGGCTTCGACGAACGGCATTCAGCGGTCGACCAACGTCTATTTGGTCTTCCATCCCCAGAACAGATGGCAGGGCAGGATATTCCAGAAAGAATAGCCGCTATCAATATGTTCGAAATGCGGGGTCATATAGTCGCGTGCCTTTTTGACAAATTGGTAGACCAAAAAGGCCCCGCCTGGCCGGATAACCTCATAGGTTTCCTTGGCGATTTTCGGACCGAGCTGGTCGGGCAGCGTTGAGAATGGCAGGCCGGACAGGACATAGTCGGCTTTCTCGTGGCCGAGTTCGCGGATGATCTTCTGCACATCGGCAGCGGAGCCGTGGATCGGGTAGAAGCGGCTGTCGCGAATCGACTTGCCGAGATAGTCGATAAAATCGGGGTTCAGATCGATCACGATCAGCGTCGCACCGGGCTTCATCCGCTCAAGCACAGGACGGCAGAAGGTACCGACGCCCGGCCCATATTCGACGAACAGGTCGCACTCGTCCCATTTCACCGGTTCGAGCATTTTTTTGATCGTGATATCCGACGACGGCATGATCGATCCGACCATCACCGGATGCTTCAGGAAACCCTTGAAGAAAACCCCCCAGGGTCCAAGGCGGCGTTCCAGTCCGGATTTGACACGGTCTACAAACTTCGTTTTGGCGATACTGTTAGTCAAGTCATTCCTCCGGTGGCAGGTCAAACTGTCTTACTAGGGCGTTACAGCGTCGCTGACAAATATAATAGCAGTTGCCCAAAGCAATCGACCGGCTAAAAGCGCGATATGCTGCTTCATCCTAAAGACTCTATCGCCGTGATATTTTGCGCGCAGCGTACCGGGAAAGATGACGAAGCATATCAGTCGGCCGCGATGGCGATGGGCGGGCTCGCGGCGCAGCAGCCCGGCTATCTCGGCGAAGATCACGCCCGGTCCGCAGATGGGCTGGGTATCACGGTCAGCTATTGGCGCGACGACGCCAGCGCCAAGGGATGGCGCGACCACCCGGATCACGCGGTCATCCGCGACCAGGGCCGCGACATATGGTATAGCGAATATAGCCTGCATGTTGCCCGCATCGAACGTGGCTATGACTGGCAGAAATAGCATGGCATAGGAACGCCGATGGCCGATTCTCCCGATTTTGAACCGCTGAACCGCAAGGTATCATCCTATCCCGACGCCAAGCCGATCGACAGCACAAGAATGGCTGTGCTGTTCTCGGTCATGCTGGTCACCGCGTCCGGCAACACCGCCATGCAATCGATTCTGCCGACGATCGGAACGCAGCTCAATATTCCCGATTTCTGGGTGAGCGCGGCGTTCAGCTGGTCGGCCCTGCTGTGGGTCTACACCGCTCCGAAATGGGCGCGCCAGTCCGATCATCGCGGTCGCAAGGCGCTGATGCGGCTGGGGATGATCGGCTTTACCACCTCCTTTGCCCTCGCCGGTCTGGCGCTGTTTTTTGGACTGCTCGGCTGGTATAGTGCGCTCTGGACCTTTGTCCTGTTCGCCCTGTTCCGCAGTCTTTATGGCGGCTTGGGCTCCGCCGCTCCGCCTGCGGTCCAGGCCTATGTCGCCGCCCGGACGGCGCGCGCCGATCGGACCAAGGCGCTGTCGCTGATTTCCTCATCGTTCGGCCTTGGCACAATCGTCGGACCTGCCGTGGCACCCTTGCTGATCATTCCGGTGTTGGGCCTTTCCAGCCCGATGTTCGCCTTTGCCGGGATCGGCATCGTGGTGATGGTCGCGCTGGCGCTGAAATTGCCCAATGACAATCCCGGTTATCAGGCGCGCGGCGTGGTGACTTCGGAACCCTATAGTTCTGCACCATCGTCCAACAGCCTGAAAGACGACGAGGATGGCGACGATGACCAAAGCGTTCTGCCGCCGCAATTGCGCTGGGGGGATGAACGGGTCAAACCTTGGCTGATCACCGGCATATTGGGCGGCAATGCCCATGCCCTGATTCTCGGCGTTATCGGCTTTCTGGTGCTTGATCGGTTGGGCCTGCGCGGCGATCCCGAGATGGGGATTCAAATGACCGGTATCGTGCTGATGTCCGGTGCGGCTGCCACCTTGCTTGCACAATGGGGGCTGATTCCCTTGCTGCAAATGGGGCCGCGGACCTCGATCTTGTGGGGCATGGTATTGGGCGCCTGCGGATGTCTGCTGCTTGGCCTGTCGCACGACCTGCACGGTATCATCATCGGCTTCGCGGTGGCCTCGCTCGGGTTCGGCCTGTTCCGCCCGGGCTTCACCGCCGGCGCATCGCTGGCGGTAAAGCGGTCCGAACAGAATGGCGTCGCCGGCATTGTCGCGTCGGTCAACGGCATGGCCTTTATCGCCTCACCAGCGCTTGGCGTGCTGCTCTATACCTATGCCGGTCCGCTGCCTTTCTGGCTGGCGGTCGCCGTATGTGTGTTCCTGTTCTTCTGGGGATTCAAGACCCTCAAACTGGATGAACGGATAGACGCCGACGGGTAGGGTGAGGTCCTAGTGCTTGCTGCCCTTGACCGGAGTGAGCATGCCTGGAGCCACGAAACCAATCGGCTCTGCCCGCATCGCATTCTGCTTCAGTTGCGTCTCCATCTTGGAATATTCTTCCTCCATTTCCGACGTCACCGAAGCGCGGCTGTCCTTCAGCGCCTTTTCAAAATGCTTCATCTGGACGGTCTCGACCAGTCCGCCATATTCCCGCAACGCATGCAGACCGGCCCGGCGGACCAGATCCTCGAGATCGGCACCGGAATAGCGATCCGTGCTCTCCGCCATCTCGTCGAGATCGACATCCTTGGCGAGCGGCATTTTCGACGTGTGGATCGCCAGAATCCGGCGACGCCCGGCCTTGCCCGGAACGGGGACATAGATCAGTTCATCGAACCGCCCCGGTCGCAACAACGCCGGATCAACCAGACCTGGTCGATTGGTCGCGCCGATCAGGATCACCGACTGCATTTCTTCCAGCCCGTCCATTTCGGCGAGGATCGTGTTGACCACCCGCTCGGTGACTTGCGGTTCGCCCATGCCGCCGCCGCGCGCCGGCACCAGGCTGTCGATCTCGTCGATAAACAGGATTGTCGGCGCGACTTGCCGCGCCCGGGCAAACAGGCGGGCGATCTGCTGCTCGCTCTCGCCATACCATTTGGACAGCAGGTCGCTGGATTTGGTGGCGATGAAATTGGCTTCGGCTTCGCGCGCAACCGCCTTCGCCAGCAAGGTCTTGCCGGTACCCGGCGGACCATAAAGCAGAAAGCCTTTGGCAGGACGGATGCCCAGCCGGGCAAAGGCTTCCGGGTTCTTCATCGGTAGCTCAATACCCTCTTTCAACCGCATCTGCGCGTCGTCGAGACCGCCGATATCTTCCCAGCGGACATCGGGGGCCTGGACCATGACTTCGCGCATCGCCGATGGCTGCACCCGTTTCAGGGCTTCGACAAAGTCATGCCGATACACGACCAGTTCGTCGAGTACCTCTGGCGGCACGCTTTCCGATTCCAGATCCAGCTTGGGCATGATCCGGCGCACGGCTTCAATCGCCGCCTCGCGGGTCAAAGCCGCCAAGTCTGCTCCGACGAAACCATAGGTAGTGCGCGCAAGCTCTTTTAAATCGACGGATTTGTCGAGCGGCATGCCGCGGGTGTGGATGCCCAAAATTTCGCGGCGTCCGGCGACATCGGGCACACCAACGATGATTTCCCGATCAAAGCGACCGGGACGGCGCAAGGCTTCGTCGATCGCTTCTGGGCGGTTTGTCGCCGCGATCACCACCAGATTGACACGCGATTCGAGCCCGTCCATCAGTGTAAGTAATTGCGCCACCAGCCGTTTTTCGGCTTCGCCCTGCACCTGACCGCGCTTGGGAGCGATCGAATCGATCTCGTCGATGAACAGGATCGAGGGCGCGGCTTTGGTCGCCGCTTCGAAAATCTCGCGCAGTTTCTTTTCCGATTCGCCATAGGCAGAGCCCATGATTTCCGGACCGTTGATCAGAAAAAACTCGGCTTCGCTTTCATTGGCCACCGCGCGGGCGAGCCGGGTCTTGCCGGTGCCCGGAGGGCCATGCAACAGCACGCCGCGTGGCGGATCGACGCCGAGCCGGGTGAACAGTTGCGGATAGCGAAGCGGCAATTCTACCATTTCACGGAGCTGATCGATGGTTTCGTGCAACCCGCCAATGTCGTCATAGGTGACGTCGGCGCGGCGATGTTCGGCGGATTCTTCATATTCCGGCCGCAGTTCAACCTCGGTCGCTTCGTCAATATGAACAATCCCCTTGGGAGAGGTCGAAATGACGTTGAGCCGGATCTGGGTGAGTGAAAAGGCAGGGGCCGCCAGCATCTGCCGCAGCTGCGGCGGCATGTCGGCGCGATCAACCTGCTGCTGGCCGTGGGTGGCGACAAAATCCCCCGCCTTCAGCGGTCGGCCCATGAAACTGCGCTTCAGACCGCCGCCATTGCCCTGCAGACGCAGGTCTTTCTGGGCTGGCCCGAAAACGACTTTCTTGGCAGGCTTTGATTCGACCTTGCGAATCTCTACATAGTCACCGGCACCGACACCGGCATTGGCGCGCTGCAGGCCGTCAAGGCGGACAAAGTCCAGCCCTTCATCTTCGGGATAAGGCAGAACCGCCCGGGCCGGGGTTGTCTGCTTGCCAATAATTTCGACGACGTCGCCCTCGATCAATCCCAATTTGCCGAGATTATCCCGGGATAGGCGCGCGAGGCCGCGCCCGCTGTCTTCCGGGCGTGCGTTGGCAACCTGCAGTTTCAGCTGCTTGCTATCGTCATCGGATTTGTCTTTTGTTTGCGCTGGATCGGACACGGGGGCGTATCTCCTCTGTTATCGTTTTGCTTGTTTCCAATAAGATAGGCATCAGCAGGACGATATGCGACTCTGATTTTCAATTGTCCGGTCACACGCCGGAATAGGGCAAAAAAAAAGGCCAGTTCCGAAGAACTGGCCTGAAAAGTTTTTAGGAGAGGATGCCTGAAAGGCTCATCCTAAATGCATCGAAACCGGTTATTGTGCAAGTGCGAAAAGAACATTAATAGTTGCACAGATTGCAACCCTAGACTAATGCTAGTGACAGTTTCCCGCCATTCAGGCGATTCACCGCAGATTTTTGCATTGCACAAAGCTGATTTAGTCTCAATATTGACCATTTGATGCGCCGTCTTCCTCCCCTCCGCGCCCTAGAGGCCTTTATTCGCGTTGCCCGCCTAGGGTCTTCCAAGGCTGCAGCCGCGGAACTGGCCCTGTCGGCGCCGGCGCTGAGCCGCCGAATCAAGTCGCTGGAGGATCATATTGGCAAGCCGCTGTTCGAGCGGCGGAACCAGTCGATGGTGCTGAACGCGGATGGTCAGATGTTGCTGGAAGCGGTCGCTCCAGCGATGGAGACCATTGGCGAAGCGGTGGATCAAATGACCGTCACTGGTGGCGACATGCGCCTGCGCCTCGGCGTGCTGCCGCTGTTCGGAGCCACCCGCTTGCTGCCACGTCTGCCGGAACTCAAAAAACTTTATCCCAAGCTGCATATTGACGTCGATACGTCCTCCCACGCGGAAAATATGCTTGGCGATGCCGTTGATGCAGCGATTATCATCAGCGATGATGTCGACCCCAATCTCTATTCGGTGAAACTGGACAGCAACAAGGTCTACGCGATTGCGTCGGCGGAACTGACCAAGGGGCCAAATGCGGTAAAACATCCGGAAGATCTGCAGAATCACAATATTCTGATCCACAGCAATATGGGCCGGGCGTTTGACCAGTGGAAGGAAGCGGTCGGCTTGCCCGATCTGCAACCGGCTGGCATCGACCATCTCGACAGCGGCCCGCTGATGCTGGAAGCGGCGGCGCAGGGCCTGGGTATCGCGATCATGCACGGCGGCCATTTTTCCGACGCCAATGATGACCGGCTGGTGCGGCTGTTCGATCATGAAGTCGACAGCCCCTACAGCTATTGGTTCGTCTGCCGCAAACGCGACATGAAAAACCGCGCGGTCCGGATTTTCCATGATTGGGTGATCAAAGCGGGTCTTTAGACTCAGGCCTTGAGATCGGGATCCAGTTCCAGATCGTCATCCAGTTGTACGCCGAAGCTGTTCAGCATCATCGAAACCTGGCTATACTGGCCGACCGTCATCACCATATCCATCCGCTGCTTCTCGGTTAGTTCCGCAAGCGCAGCCCAAGTCGCATCGGCAACATGTCCGTCACCAGTCAGGTCATCGGTCGCTTGCAACATAGCCCGTTCCAGCGGCGTCCAGCCCGGCGCCTCCGGTCCGACCTTGATCCACGCGATCTCTTCGTCGGTCAGACCGCAGTCCTTGCCAATGCGGACATGCTGCGCCCATTCATAGCCGGACTTCCAGTTGTAGCCGGTGCGCAATATGATGATTTCGCGTTCGCGCGGTGCAAGATCATTATGGTCGGAGAGGATATAACCGCCCCACCACATGAAAGCCTTATAAGCTTTCGGCGCCTTGATCAGCGTTCGGAAGATATTGAAGACCTTGCCGGTCTTGAAACGCTCACCCAGCATCGCCCGACTC
>JAGXGT010000087.1 GCA_024636595.1 Sphingomonadales bacterium
AGTCGATAGTGTTAGCCGGATAGTTGCGGAAAGGGACGTCGCCCGCTTTCCTGCATGTCTGCAAGCATAGCGGTGGCGTGGCCGCTGATCATCTCTAGCGAATTCCCGGAAAACCATACAGGCGGTGAAAGCAGGACAATCCTCTGTCAAAACTAATCATTGCAATATATTGCACAATATGTTGCATGACAATTTTCTCGCGTCCAAGGAATCATGATAAATGCGCAAAATATTGTGGCTGGCAATGCTGCTGCCGCTCCTGTCCCTGTTTCTCGCTACTGGTGTTTCGGCTCAAGAGCCTGGGCTTTCACGACAGCAAAAACTGGCGATTGTCGATGACCTGGACAAGACGTTGATGGCCAATTACGTCTTTCCCGACATCGCCCGCAAGATCGGTCCGGCGCTTCGTGATGCCTTGCAAAAGGGGGCCTATGACGGCGCGCGCAGCAAAGGCGAGCTTGCTCAAAAGCTGACCGAGGATCTCGTCAAAACCACCAATGACCTGCATTTCTTTGTCGGCGTAGATCCGCTGTGGATTGCCGAGAAACGGGCCAAGGATGATCCCCTGCGCAAGGCCGAAATCCGGAAGGACGAGCGGGCGGAATTGGAGAAGACCAACTTCGGTTTCGACGCGGTCAGCAGGCTGGATGGCAATATCGGCTATATCCGTTTCGGCTATTTTGCCGATCCCGAACTGGCCTATGATACTGCCGCGGCGGCGATGCGCTTTGTCGAAAACAGCGATGCGGTGATTATCGACCTGCGTTATAATAACGGCGGCCATCTGGAAATGGCGCAGTTTCTGGCGAGCTATTTCTTCCCCGGTGACAAGGACCAACTGCTGTTCGATTATTATTATAACGAGGATGGCAAGCGGATCGAGCGCGGCCAATGGGTGCTGCCAGCGCTGCCGGGCAAGCGGATGACGGACAAGCCGGTCTATATCCTGACCGGCTCGACCTCCTTCTCTTCGGCGGAGTGGTTTTCCTATATGATGAAGAAGCTGGGCCGGGCAACGCTCATCGGCGAGCGCACCGCCGGCGGCGCGCATCCGGTTGACCGCAAGCCGATCAACGATGATTTCTTCGTGCAGGTGCCGATTGGCCAGATCCGCGATCCGCTGGACCATGGCGATTTTGAGGGGGTTGGCGTGCAGCCGGACATCGAGGCTGCCTCGATTACTGCCTTGCCGCTGGCCCACAAGCTGGCGCTGGAAAAGCAATCGGCCAATGGCGCTGTCCAGAAGGAAGTATTTGACTGGCTCCTGCCCGCCTTAATGGCAAAAATCCAGAAGCTAGATCCGGAGAAGGCGCTATTGCAGGCAGCAGCCGGAAAATATGAGGGGCGCGCCCTCGTTCTGGAAGACGGCACACTGTTCTATATCTGGCGGGATCGCTTGCGGGTCGCCCTGGAGCTGATCGGGAGCAATCTATTTGCGGTGGAAGGTGTGACCGACTTTCGCTATCGGCTGGTCTATCAGAACGGAAAGGTAACGGGCCTTGAGCGGGTAAACCGCGCCGGCCCCCATCAGGTGTATAAGCGCATTGACTGAAAAGGATCACAAGGCGGCGGCGGTGGACGACATGGTTTTTCTTGGCCGTGCGGTCGAACGGTTGAGCGTGCTGATCGCCGACCAGTCGAAAATAGTCTTCGATAAAAAGGGAATCACGATTCCTGTACGATCTTGCTCGTTGATGACCGTGCTGGCCGGCCTGAACAAGGCAACGGCGTCGGATCTGGCGCGAGAGCTTGGGCAATCGCACCAACTGGTCATGCAGAAGATACCCAAGCTGTTGCGGCTCGACCTGGTCACATTCCAACCGGACGAGGATGATGCGCGCAAGAAAATATTCCATTTGACCGCAGAGGGCGAGCGGCAGCTGGAAAAATTCGAGCAATGCTGCGATGCGCTTCGGGCTGCCTATCAGGCGCTGTTCGATGAGGTTGGCAATGTCCAGGAGATGGTGGCGCGCACCGTCGACGCCCTGAACGAACAACCGCTTGACCAGCGCATTGAACCGGACGGCTGAGACTTTGTCACCGGCTGTTTGTCGGCTCCATGGATGACCCGATCGTGTCGCACCCGAACCGTGGCCAGAATTCAAACCTGCGCCCTGCGCCCACCTATAATCCTTGACCAGCCACCACAAATTTAGCTAGTCAGTTAAATTGCACGGATGGCTGACCATTCGGCAGTTTTTGGGAGACGGGTGATGCGCAGGCTGGGAATATTGTTGATGCCATTGATGCTGATGGCTTGCGAAAGCCAGACCAGCACGCCGGAAACGACCGATGCGGTCGTCGACGCGGACTGGAGCAATATCGGCTTTGACGCCAAGGAGCAGCGCTTCAGCCCGCTCACCCAGATCAATGACAGCAATGTCGACCAGCTCGGCATCGCCTGGTTCAAGGATCTGCCCGACGCGCGTGGCCAGGAAGCGACGCCGGTCGAGGTCGACGGCAAGCTCTATATCTCCACCGCCTGGTCGAAGGTCTTTGCCTATGACGCGAAGACCGGCGAGGAACTCTGGTCCTATGACCCGGCGGTCGACGGCGCCAAGGCGGTCGATGCCTGTTGTGACGTGGTCAACCGCGGCGTCGCGATCAACCGCGGCAAATTGTTCTTCGGCACCATCGACGGTCGGCTGATCGCGCTGGACGCCAATACCGGCGCGCGGCTGTGGGAAACGCAGACCACCGACAACAGCAAGCCCTACACGATCACCGGTGCGCCGCGGGTGGTCAAGAATATGGTGATTATCGGCAACGGCGGCGCCGAATTCGGCGTGCGCGGCTATGTTTCCGCCTATGACACCCGCGACGGCAATCTGAAATGGCGTTTCTATACCGTGCCCAATCCAAAGGGCGAGCCGGACGGCGCGGCCAGCGACGAGATTTTCGAGAAGGCGGCCAATGCCACTTGGGGCGATGGCGGCAACTGGCGGGAATCCGGCGGCGGCGGAACGGTCTGGGACAGCATCGTCTATGACGAGGATCTCGACCAGCTCTATTTCGGCGTCGGCAACGGCAATCCTTGGAACCACGGGCTGCGCTCGGGCGGCGAAGGCGACAATCTGTTCCTCTCGTCGATCGTCGCGGTCAATCCCGATACCGGCAAATATCTCTGGCACTATCAGGAAACCCCGGCGGAAAGCTGGGACTATACCGCGACCCAGCATATCATCCAGGCCGAGATGCCGATCGACGGCAAGATGCGCAAGGTGCTCTACCATGCGCCGAAAAACGGGTTTTTCTTTGTCATCGACCGGCTCGACGGCACGCTGATCAGCGCCAAGCCGTTCGTTGACGGAATCAACTGGGCGACCGGCTATGATATGGAAACCGGGCGGCCGATCGAGAATCCGGATGCGCGATTCTACAAGACCGGCAAGCCGTTTATCGCCATTCCCGGCGCGCTGGGCGCGCATAACTGGCATCCGATGAGCTACAATCCGAACACCGGTCTGGTCTATATTCCGGCGCAGCAGATTCCGCAGGGCTATGAAGTGCCGGTCTCCGAGATCGACAAGAAGCGCCAGCGGCTCGGCTTCAACGTCGGCGTCGGCTGGTCGATCGCGCAGCTGCCCGACGACAAGGATGTCTACAAGGCGGCGATTGCCGCGACCACCGGCAAGCTGGTCGCTTTCAACCCGAAAACCGGCAAAGTCGAATGGAGCGTGGATTATCCGGCGGCGTGGAATGGCGGCACGATGACGACCGCCGGCAATCTGGTATTCCAGGGCACCAGCACCGGCTTTTTCAAGGCCTATTCGGCGGACAAGGGCAAGGAATTGCTGAGCCTGCCGATGCAGTCGGGCATCGTCAGCGCGCCTTCCACCTATATGATTGACGGCGAACAATATGTCGCTTTCCTGACCAGCAAGGGCGGTGCCTTTCCACTGGTTGCCGGGGTTGCCGGCGGGGTGACGCGTCAGGTCCCCAATCTGCCGCGGCTGGTCGTGCTGAAGCTGGGCGGCAAGGCGAAATTGCCCGCGCTGCCGGCAAAAACCGAAGTGACCTGGGAGCCGCCGGTACAGACCGGAACGCCGGAGCAGATTGCCGCCGGCAAGGGTCTCTACGGCCGCAACTGCATCGTCTGTCACGGCGACAGCGCGATTGGCAATGGCTTCACGCCCGATCTCAGGGTGAGCGGGGTATTGCCGGACACGGAAGCCTGGGCATCGGTGGTCACCGGCGGGGCGCTGAAGCAGCATGGCATGGTCGGCTTCGCCTCGCAGCTCAGTCCCGAGCAGGTGGAAAATATCCGGCATTATGTGGTAAACCGGTCGATCTGGACCAAGAAGAACCTGCCCGAGATGACCGCGCCGACGGCGCGGTGATAGCGGCGCAAATACCTGCCTAAATTATGGTCATTTGCTCGCGCAAATGCCTGTTTTTTGGGCGGCATTGTCAGCGGCCCGATTAGCCATTAGCAATACAGTCAAGCATTCCGGTGATTCTGTTCGCGAATCAATTCTGGCATGGTAATTGAATGGAATCGGGCAATTGTGCCCGGCTGAGGCGTTTTCCTTTTGCGCAAGAGGAACGGCCGAGGAAGAGGGACACGGGGACGTAAAAAAATGAAAAAGATTGAAGCGATCATCAAGCCTTTCAAACTGGACGAGGTCAAGGAAGCGCTGCACGAAGTTGGCGTGTCCGGGATCACCGTGACCGAGGCGAAAGGTTTTGGCCGGCAAAAGGGGCATACCGAGCTCTATCGCGGCGCGGAATATGTCGTCGATTTCCTGCCCAAGGTGAAGCTGGAAGTGGTCGTCGAGGACAGTCTTGCCGACCGCACCGTCGAAGCGATTGCCGCCGCTGCCCAGACCGGTCGGATCGGCGATGGCAAGATTTTTGTCATTCCGGTTGAATCGGCGCTGCGCATCCGCACCGGAGAACGCGACAACGACGCCATCTGACCGTTCTTTTCTTTCGCCACCAATTCAAATCAACCAGAACCAAGGGACCAAAATATGGGCAATTCAGCATCCGACATTATTAAAATGATCAAGGAACATGAGATCGAGTGGGTCGATGTCCGCTTCACCGATCCGCGCGGCAAATGGCAGCATCTGTCGATGTGCGCCGAAGTCATCGACGAAGATGTGCTGGAAGAAGGCTTCATGTTTGACGGCAGTTCGATTGAGGGCTGGAAGGCGATCAACGAATCCGACATGATCCTGCGACCCGATCTGGACGCGGTCTATATGGACCCGTTCTCGGCTACCCCGATGATGATCCTGGTCTGCAATATCGTCGAACCTGGCGATGGATCGCTGTACAGCCGCGATCCACGCTCGACCGCGGTTCGGGCCGAAGCCTATCTGAAATCGACCGGCATCGGCGACACCATCTATGTAGGACCGGAGCCAGAATTTTTCATGTTCGACGATGTGAAATTTGAAAATGGCTATGACCGCTCCGGATTCCGGATCGACGATATCGAGCTGCCGACCAATACCGGCCGCGACTATGATGTCGGCAACATGGGCCATCGCCCGCGCGCCAAGGGCGGCTATTTCCCGGTTGCTCCGGTTGACAGCTGCGTCGACATTCGCGGTGAAATGGTCGCGACCATGCTGGAAATGGGCCTGCCGATGGACAAGCACCATCACGAAGTGGCCGCCGCCCAGCATGAGCTAGGCATCACTTTTGGCACGCTGACCGAAACCGCCGACCGGGTACAGGTTTACAAATATGTCGTGCAGCAGGTTGCCCATGCCTATGGCAAGACAGCAACCTTCATGCCGAAGCCGATCAAGGACGATAACGGCAGCGGCATGCACACGCACATGTCGATCTGGAAAGACGGCAAGCCCCTGTTCGCCGGCAATGAATATGCCGGCCTGTCGGAAATGTGCCTCCATTATATCGGCGGCGTGGTCAAACATGCGAAGGCGATCAACGCTTTCTCCAACCCGACGACCAACAGCTACAAACGGCTGGTCCCGGGTTTTGAAGCACCGGTGCTGCTCGCTTACTCGAGCCGCAACCGTTCCGCTTCCTGCCGTATTCCATACGGCGCCGGTGACAAGGCGAAGCGCGTGGAGTTCCGCTTCCCCGATCCATTGGCCAACCCTTATCTGTCGTCGGCTGCCTTGCTGATGGCGGGCCTCGACGGCATCGAGAACAAGATCCATCCCGGCGAAGCGATGGACAAGAATCTTTATGACCTGCCACCGGCTGAGCTGGCCGAAGTGCCGACGGCTTGCGGTTCGCTGCGCGAGGCGCTGGAAGCGCTGGAAGCTGATCACGAGTTCCTGCTCAAGGGCGATGTGTTCTCGAAAGACCAGATCGACGCCTATGCCGAGCTGAAATGGGAAGAAGTCAGCCGCTGGGAAACCATGCCGAGCCCGGTCGAGTTCGACATGTATTATTCGAGCTGATTGTTTCGATCAGATTGACGAAAACAGGCCCGGGGCAAGCGATTGCTCCGGGCTTTTTTGTGGTTTCAGGCGACGCCTATTAATCGCTGGCCAATGGGTGTAGACTTGCCCTTTGCTAAACCAGGAATATCTCGCGGATTGGAAGCAATTCGGAGATAGATTTTCAGGAGGACAACAATGGCGCAGTTCGATTCACCGTCCAAGGCCGAACGGGCCAAGATTTCCGAGCACCTGGCTAAGGCAGAACCTTACGGCAAACCGAGAAACGTCTGGGTCGAAGACGGGCATGTATTCGTCGAAAGCCACAATAGGGTTGTCATCAGCATGACCGCCGAAGTTGCTATCGAAATGGGTCGTCTGCTCAGCAATGCCGGTGCTGATTCACTCGTGAACAAGGTCATGGACCCACGAGGACCGGTTGAACCCGAATAATAAAGGTCTACAAATCGACCCCGGAATATGCCGGCACAGACTCATGCGGGATCTATTTGAGCGAGAATTTAAATAGGTCAAAATATTAACCTTCAGTGCCCATTGCGAATGACCACCAGCGGAGAGCACTTTTGAAATTCACGGTTAATCTGCCGTCACAGTTACTACCAGAGCTGCAGGCTGAACAATTTCGCAACCTTCGTACCCAGGTACCTACGCTTTACGGTGTGCTGCTAATCAACACTATCGTCTTGTGTTATTCGGTATATGGTTCGGTACCGGCGCTATTGTCGCTCGTGGTACCCGGCATCTTCCTGTCGCTCGTCGTGGTTCGCGCCGCAATCTGGTTGGCTCGGAAACGTGTCTCGCCCAGCGAAGCCCGTATCACCTATTATTTGAAATCGACTACAGTTATTGCTGGCGTTGTCAGTCTGGGGCTGGGCCTGTGGAGTGTCGCTTTGCTGCAGTGGGACGCCGGCGAAACCCCTTTCGTACCGCTGTTCATAGCTTTTGGTGCGATTGCCTGCACCTACTGCCTGAGCAGCCTGCCCAAAGCCGCCTTCGCAACTGTATTTCTCTCGACCACTCCGGTTATCGTCGTATTGCTGACGTCCGGCGTCCATATGAAAATAGCCGCAGGCGTGAACCTGCTCCTGATTTTTCTCTTGATCCTGCGTCTCGTGGTGCATCAATATAATTATCTTGTCGAGAGCGTCATATCTCGCTCACAGGTCAAGGCACTCGCATATTCCGATCCCCTGACCGGACTTCCCAACCGGCGTGCGTTCACCGAATGTCTCGAAGACGCCGTCGGCGCTGTATCGAAAGATAGCGAGACGGTGGCCGTCGCACTGATCGATCTCGATGGCTTCAAGGCGATCAACGACACGTTCGGGCATGCCTCTGGCGACGACGTCCTGATCCAGGCCGCCGCGCGTTTGCAAAAGACATGCAAGGACTGCCGGATGGTCGCCAGACTGGGCGGTGACGAATTCGCCGTATTGATGGTGGCAGACGAAGCCAGTGAAAAATTTAGCGACACAGGCACCACACTCGTTCTGGAAATGAGCCGACCATTCCCCTTATCAGAGTCAAATCTTCGGTTATCGGCATCGGTTGGCCTTGCCAGCCACTCCGAACTGGATGCATCCGCACTGGCGGTCATGTCGCGAGCGGACGTCGCTCTTTACGAGGTAAAAAACCGCGGCGGCAAAGCGATGTCCTGGTTCTTGCCAACCATGGCTGCGCGTTTGAAGCGGCGCATAATTATCGAGCAATCGCTTCGAGAAACCAATCCCTCGCCGACCATCGAGGTTGTATTTCAACCGATCTTCGACGTTCAGACCAAGAAAATTGCCTGTTTCGAAGCGCTAGCGCGTTGGAACCACCCGCAACTTGGACTAATTCCACCGCTGGAATTCATCGAAATCGCAGAACAAACGGACAGCATTGCTGCGCTGTCCGAGCAGATTTTTGACGCTGCAATCCGCGAAGCAGCAGGCTGGGATTCGGAAATAGGACTTTCCATCAACCTGAGCGGGATGGATCTCAGCCGAGCGAGCACGCCACTGATGATCTTGTCGCTATGCAATCGCTACGGGTTCGATCCAGGGCGACTTGAGGTAGAAGTAACTGAAACCTCACTGCTGTCAGACTTCGATACGGCTCGCGAACAGCTCGACCTTCTCCGGAAGACGGGGATCCGGGTTGCTCTGGATGATTTTGGCTCGGGTTTCGCATCCATCACATATCTGCAACAGATAAAATTCGACAGGGTGAAGATCGACGGCGAGTTGATCGCCGATATTATCCATTCACGGGATGCGCGGCGGCTGGTCCAGGGCATCATACAATTATGCTCGGCCATTGGGGCGCCCTCAACGGCCGAGAAAGTTGAGTGCAAAGATCAGGTTGCCGTTCTTGGCGGATTGGGATGCGATCGACTCCAGGGCTATTTTCTCTCTCCTCCGGTAACCGCGGATAAAGCGCGTGAGCTTGCCAATATCCGACGGCTTGCTGCCTGACGCTGTTTTGCAGCATTGTTGTTTTGTAACTCCGCTGAAGTCGCTGATGCGGCACGAGGTTGGGAGTCCAGCGGGAGCAGCTGTATAGGTCATAGCTCCTTTGCTCCCACTGCGAGGAGCGCTAATAATCCTTGCTCACCCTTATATTCGCGCTCTGCCGACCCAGAGTTGAAATCGTCGACAGGATCGATAGCCAGCGGGTGATCTGATATTCGAGCTGGGTTGCGCTATAGCCCCTGCCGTCGGTGATCAGTTCGACATAGATGCGGCGGGTGATATATTTGCCGGCGGCAATCGAGGTACCCGAACCGGTGTCGGTGTCGGAAGGCAATATCCTGAGCCGGTCGAGTCCGACGGCCTTGCGCAACTCGTTGATCGGATCGAGCCCGCCGCCGCTGTTCAGCGAGGCAACCGCAGCGGCCAGCTGCACCGCTTCGGGAGCGGACAGATTGGCTATGGATGAGCCGAACAAGATCCGCGAGAGCAGTTCATCCTGCGGCAGCGCCGGGATACTGGTGAAGGCGATTTCGGGCTGGTTGCCGGTGCCGGTCACGTTGATTGTGGCGTTGAGACCGGTCAGATTGGCCTCGGCCTCGATATCCAGGGTCGGATTGACCGGCTGGTTACCGACAAAGCGGATGGTCCCGCGTTCCAGCCGAAAGCGTCGTCCGGCAAACGTATAATTGCCCTGGATCAGGCTAGCGGTGCCGACCATCGCGAAATTGTCCACCGGCCCGGAAATCTTGAGATTGGCCCCCCATTCGCTGTCCAGACCCAGCCCCTCGACCCGCAAGCGGTTGGGGACATTCGCCGAGAGGTCAAATCGCCATGGCCGGTCGCGGATCCGCACCGGCCGTTCATCCGCTCGCCGGTTTATCTCGCGGGTCTTGATATCCGGCAGGCTGGCGGATGCGCTGGCCCGGCCAAAGCGGAAGAAGCTGCGGGTGAGCGTGACGTCGCCCGAAATCAGGCCGCCTTCCGGCCCGCTGCGGATCTTGATTGGTCCGGAGACGGTGGCGGAAAAGTCATCGCGGGCAATCAGCGCGGCGCGCTCGGCGTTGACGTCCATGACGATGCCAATGCCCTCACCCGGCGCGACGGCGAAATTGAAGCTTCCCGATCTGCTCAGTGTGCCGCCGCCGACGGTGACGCCGGTCAGATTAGGGAGCACCAGACGTGAGCCGTCAAACCGGCCGACCGCCTTGATATTGGAGACAACCGTCCCGGTCAGGGGACTTTCCAGCCGTGCGTTGCTGGTGCTGACCTGTCCGCGAATCTGGGGATCGGCAAGGCTGCCGCCGATATCGGCGCTGGCCGCCAGCGGTCCGGTCAGGTCAAAAGTCTCGACACCGGTCAGCCGCCACAGGCTCTCCGCACCACCGTTGAACCGGGCCTGGGCAAACAGCGGCTTGCGCAACAGTTCATCCTGCCAGCGACCGCTGCCAAGGCCGGTTACCCGTCCCTGAAACCGGCCGATGGTTTTTCCTTCCGGCGATCGGATGATACCGCGTGCCGCCGCGTTGCGCTGGGAAATGGAAATGTTCAGGCCGAGATCAACCGGTGCCGAGGTCAGGATCAATCCCGATCGGGTGAGGCCCTTGACCGTCAGCCTGGCGTCGCCGACCGGTACCTGCGCGCCCGACTGGGTGAGCTTGACGGTGCCGTTGACTGTGCCGCCGAGCCCGAGATCGGGATAGCCGATATCGATCAGCGACAGTGGCATTTTCGCCATGACCAAGTTCAGCCTGGCATTGCCGCCGCCCCAGCGACCGGACATCCGGGCGCTACCGCTACCATAGCTGACCGTGGTCGGAGAGGCGATCCAGCCAGCGCCGTCGCGGCGCAATTCGAGCGCCCGCGTCAGGCGCAGGTTACGGCCTTCAAACTGGCCGGTGCCGGTAATCCGGTAAAGATTGGGCGTGATATCCGCTTTCGCCTGAAACTCGAAGGTGCTGCCGCGCGTTCCGGCAATGGCGAAGGTTGCCTTGCCGGTGCCATCGGTCAGCTTGGCATTGGCGGCTATCCGACCGATAATCAGCTCACCGCGGCTGATCCCATGCGCCCGGAGGGTCGCGTCGATATTGGACCGGCCATTGATCAGCACGATATCGGCATCGAGCACGGCAGTCCGGATGAAGATCGGCGGGTTGCCGTCGAAACGCGCATTTTCGGCCTTGAGATCGGCACGGATCAGCTGTCGGCCATCGCCGGGCCGGAACAATATATTGCCGTTGACGCCGCCGCCACTGACCGCGAGCGTCCCGGCGAGGCCATCGGCGGTCGGTATGATCGTGCCGGTGGCCAGCGTGTCGGACACCAATATGCGATCCACCTGCACCGCGGTGTCCTGACCGACCGTGACCAGCACCGTGCCGTCGCTGCTAAACGGTCCCAGCGTGGACCCACCGGACGCGGTATAGGCAAATCCGGCCGCGACCGGGTCGAGGTTCAGGGTGACCGCGGAAAGGCCTAGAGCAGGCAGCGGGCTTTCCAGCAACAGCGCGATCTTAGGGCGACTGAGCGGCCCGTCGAGCTTGAGATCAAACCGGCCGTAGCTGTCCTGGGTCCCCGATCCCTGAAACGCGAAGGTTGCAGCGGCAGTCTGACGCCCGGAACCGCGAAACGCGATCTTGGGAGCGGACACCGTAAGATTGGTGAATCGCAGCAGCCCGTCGGGTCCTAGCGCAAGCCCGGTTTTCAATTGCGGCAGGCCCCCGGCCAGTTCGCGCAAAAAGCCGATGTCGAAGCGGCGAAGTCTGGCGTTGACCTGACCATCGAGCGCGATTCTGTCTGGCGCAGGCCCGAGTTCAATATCGGCAACAATATCGGCTATGCCAACGCCGCGCACCGGAAAGCCCGGCGCGGTTGCGGCGATATTGATGGCAAAGTCACCGGTGGAGGGTTTCAGTTCGAGATCCAATGTCCCCTTGGCCGCGTTCGTCGCCACCCGCGCGCCCTCGGCAAACAACCGGTCCTTTTCGAGGCGAAGCAAGGCGGTCCCGGTGAAGCCGGAGAGAAGTTGCTTCAGCAAATCACCATTACCGATGACGGTGCCGACGGAGAGTTCGACCGGAATGTCCCATCCATCGGGGTCGCGCTGTCCTTCTCCCTCCCCGCGCACATTGGTCAGCAGGGTCTTGCCAAAGGCCAATTGCGGCGCGGTCAGCAGATATTGGAAACGCAGCGCGGAAAACTTGCCGTTCAGCAGGGCCTTGAGCTCGAAATCCTGCGCCTTCATATTGGCTGCCAGCGCCGCCGGGTTGATCAGCCTGGTCTCGACCCGCATCGCGTCGAGACTGTTACGCGCGAGATCGATGCCGCCCTTTGCGGTCAGGGACAAGGCGGCGGAACGTCCCGCAAGATCCAGCGTAACCAAGCGATTATTCAGGCTGGCGGTTCCCTTGATCGCAAGATTGGGAGATGCCATTTTCTGTGCCAAGCCGCTCGGCATGAGTGATCCCGCCAGCTTGCCATCATAGGCAAACAGGCCTTCCTTTGCCTCGAGCGTGATCTGGGCGAGCGACACGCCTTCGCTGAGCGCATTCAGCTCGCCATTCCATTTCTGCCAGCTACCGTCGCCTTTCAGGGTTACCGCCAGATCCTGCTTCAGTCCAAGCGCCCCGGCCAAAACCCCGCCGGCAGGCGCGATTATCTCGGCGTCGATATCAAGTTTCTGGCGTTCCGGTTCCCCATTCAGAGCGAGAAACAATTTATCGCCGCTGCTGGTCGTTGCCGCATCGAGATGGACCATCGCGCGTCCGGCCCGGATGTCCGCCGAGCCCGAGAGGTTGGCAAATTGTTCACTGCCGGCGACCGCTTTTTCAAGCACCAGATTGTCGGCGCGAAAAGCACCGATATATATGTCAAAACCCGGGAGCAGCGGCTGATCCTTGCCGCTGTCGATCAATGCCGGTAACCGGCTCAGCCGCCCCTTTTTGATTACCGCGTCGGAAATATTCAGTTCATTGAAAATCCAGGCCAGCGGGTTCCAGTCGACGACCACGGTCTCAGCGGAAAAAAACCGCCCCTTCGGATCGCTGAGTGTCAGCCCTTGCACATCCGCCTGACCGTAGATCGATCCGTCGATTGCCGCGATGCCGATGCGCAGGCCATTGTCCGGCTCCAGCGCCTCGACCTGGCCGATGATGAAGCGATGCCCGGAATCGCTGTCCAGCCAAACGGCAGCGCCAATCACAACACCGATGATGACCGCGACCAAGGCCACCAGGCTGCGCAGCGGCCAACGCCAGGTCATCAGCTTGAAGCCGGGTTTTGCGCGACTCTCGGCCATCTAAAAAGCCTGTCCGAGGGAAACATAGACGGCGATGCGCGAATCCCCTGGTTGCGGGTTAATCGGTGTCCCGACATCGATCCGGATCGGTCCAAAATCGCTATAATAGCGCACACCCAGACCGGCGCCGTAGCGCAGACCGGAGATATCCGGGGTGCTGCTGGTGTAGACATTGCCGGCATCGATGAATGGTACGATTCCTAGATTGCCGCCGAAAAACCCCGTCTTTACACGCGCTTCCAGCGAGAATTCGACCAGCGAGCGGCCACCCAGCGGGTCATTATTGACATCACGCGGTCCGATGCTCTGATAGCCATAGCCGCGGACCGAGCCGCCGCCGCCGGAATAAAGGCGGCGGGACGGCGCTATTCGGTTATTGCCGGCACCGACAATCGTCCCCAGACGGGTGCGTCCGGCCAGCACGATTTTATCCGAAACCGGGAAATAGGCGCTGCCATCTAACTGGCTGCGGACATAGAAAAAGCTGCCATTCTGCAACGATGCCTCGGGGGCAACGCGGGCGGTCAATCGGAAGCCGCGAGTCGGATCGAGCAGGTCATCGCTGGCGTCAAAGGTTACCAGGCCCGGCAGCGAACCGATGAAATAGGTTTCCCGGCCAGTCGCGCCGGTGGGCCCGGTGACATCGGTTTCTCGCGATGCGATGAGCTCGACACCCGCCGACCAGCTCCAGCGTTTCTGATAAATGAGATTGCTCTGCCGTTCGATATTGGCGGCGATCGAGAAAGTCTGCGCCTTGAACGCCGGACGATCGACAACGCTCAATGCCGCGCGGCCGTTCAGAACATTGTCGCGCCGGTGGTAATTGTTGCGGCGATAGGCAAGGCTGCCCGATTGTTCCTGCGTCGCCAGGACAGCGGTGGCCCGGACCAAGCCTTCCGGCGGGAACAGATTCCGATGCTCCCAGCTGACTTCGGCCCGAGCCCCTTCACCGGTGCCATAGCCAAGCTCGCCGGCGATCGTGCGCAGCGGGGCCGGTGCCACATTGACGGCGATATCAACCGCTTCCGGGTCCTCGCTGACAACCGGATCGACCGAGATCGTGGAAACCAGACCGGTGGCGATCAGCGCCCTGCGCAAATCTTCGAGATCGGACGCCTGATAGAGGTCCCCCGGATTGAAGCGGGCGATCATCTGGACATGATCTGGCCCGAACAGGTCGGTCTGCGCCATGAGAATCGAACCGAAATGATAGCGGCCGCCGGGCGTCACCGGGACTTCAAGATCGCCGAGCCGTTCGGCATGATCGATTTCCAGTTGCGGCTCGCCGGTTTGCGCGAAAGCATAGCCATTTTCGGCCATGGCGACGTCCAGCCGGGTGATGGCTTCCATGATCCGGTCGCTGTTGACGATCGCGCCCGACTGTAATGCGATAATATCCCGGAATTTTTGCGGGTCGGGTGCGACCGCGGCGGCCAGACCGGGCAAGCTGATCGCGTCGAGTTCATATTGCGGACCCGGCTGCACATTGATGATCACTTCGACGCGCTCCGCCCCATCGGTCTGGAAGCGCATCTGCACGACCGCGTCGTAATAGCCTTCGATCCGCAGCAGCCGTTCAACCAGATCGGCATCGCTTTGCGCGCGCCGCCGGATCTGGGCAAAATTCGCGTCGTCGCCGCGATATTCCTCGAGCACAGAGAGAATCTGGAAGCGGCGGTCAAAAGCTTCTCCGATCGTTGCGGGCAGGCCAGAAAAGCTGATGCGATAGGCCGTTTCCGCCAGCGCATCGGTCGGTCGATACTCGTTGAGCGACAGCTCGTCGGTCAACAGGTCTGCGCTGGCCTGAAGCCGTTCCTCCTCGATCTCTTCCGCGGTCGCCAAGGCCGGTGCGCTCTCTTCATCGCTTTCTTCAGAAACCCGAGCGGTTGCCTGATCCAGGTCCGGCCATTCGACACCGAAATCCGGGAATTCCGTCAGGGGCTGGTCCGGGTCGAGCTGCGTATCCAGGTCCCACTGGTCCTGGTCCGCGACTGCGGGCTGCTCTCTGGTCTCCTGCGTGGTTTGTGCCTGGCCCGGCCGGATGAGCGATCCCATCAGCAAAATGACCAGCATGCCTAGGCAGCAACGATATGCGGTTCGACCCATTGCCGATCTCTTTAGCGGCGGATGATTCGCGATGCCAACGATTAAGACGAGTCGACCGGCAAGCATGCCGTTTTTGCGATATTCCGCCCCGTCACTGACACCGCCTGATCCAATCCGGGCTTCACGCGCGATCACAGTCCCATGTTATGTCGCTGACACCGATCAGGCGCGCCAGCCGCGCCAGCTCCGCGCCCAGCTTCGCCTGCCGTCCGGTCGTCCAGCGAACCCCGGGTTCGGGCCAGAATTGCGTCACCCGCAAACGGCTCGCCGAGCGGTCAGCCTTGAGTTCAATCCGTCCGATAAAGCGGTCGCGTTCGAGCAGTGGATAGACATAATAGCCCCATAAGCGCTGCGCCGCCGGAACAAACATCTCGTTGCGATACGCGAAACCGAACAACGCCAACAGTCGGTTGCGGTCGCGCACTACCGGATCGAACGGATTGATGATCCGCAACCGCGCTGTCGGAGCCGGCACGCTGGCCAGGCGCGCCTCGATATCGGACGGTGCCAGCGCATCGCGCCAGTCCCCGTCATGCGATTGCAGTTTGACGGGAACGAGGTCCCGAACGTCCTGTGACCAGATTCTTACTTCTTTCGCGTCCACCGCGCCCCAGAAGCGCTGGATTTCGCCGAGCGAAGCAAAGGCCAGACGGTCCAGCGCGTTGCGGCACAGCCAGTCGATCTGGGTCGTTTCGTCATGAACCGCTTCACGATGCTGCTGCGGGATGACCCGTTCGGCGAGGTCGTAATATTTGGCGAAATTTTCTCGATGGGATGTCGCGAGGTCGCCGGCATACCAGAGCTGGTCGAGCACCCGTTTGTGCGGCGGGCGATCCCACATCTGTTTCTTGCCCTCGACTTTGGTGTCGAAGGCATGGGTTGATAGCGGGCCTTCACGTTCGATCCGGGACAGGATTTGCTCCCGTCCGATTTCCTTCACCGCCTTTTGAAAGGAGGCATGGCCCGCCACCCGGTCTCCCAGCCGCCGGAACTGGCGCTGCCACATCGGGTAAAATTCGACCGGCAGAACCGACGCGTCGTGGGTGAAATGTTCAAACACCGCTCGGTCCTCGCCGAGCAGCCGGTCGAGCATCGGTTCGCGGTAATTCTGGTTGCGGCTCCACAATATATGATGATGGGCGCGGGTGACGTTCTGGATCGTGTCGAGCTGGACAAAGCCGAGGCTGCGGATGGTCTCTGGCAGGTCCAGCGGGCCGGTCGGGGTTTCGGAGAGGCCTTGTGACTGCAGCCAGAGCCAGCGCGCGTTACGGTTGCTGATGCGCAGCGCCATCCGATCAGACTGCGATGTTTTCGATATGGGCGACTTTCCGGTCCCGCCGGGTTGCCAAGATACATCCGGTCACGATCAAGATCGCCCCCGCCACCGTGGTCAGCGTGATCGGCTCCCGAAAGAACAGCCAGCCAAAAATCGATGCCCAGATAAAGGCGCTATATTCCAGATTGATCAGATTCTTCGCTTCTGCGCGGGCATAGCCCCAGGCAATGAACACTGCCGAGATGATCGACAGGATCGCGCCGGCACCGATATAGGGCAGAAATTCC
>JAGXGT010000088.1 GCA_024636595.1 Sphingomonadales bacterium
CGCCGTTGCTGGCCTTCAGCGCAATGCTCATATCCATCGGTATGCCGAGCACGGGATGTCGTGGTCCGGCGTGACCGAAGGCTTTCGGCTCGGGATCACCGGTCAACCAGATGAACAGGTCGATCGTATGGCAGGCGTGGTGCCAAAGAAGATTGTCCACCCAACTACGCGGTTTGCCATGCATGTTGAGGTTGGAGCGGCGGAAAAAATAGGTCTCTGCCACGAGGTGATGCAGGACAAATGATCCCTCGTCGATCCGCGCTTTCAAGTGTCGGTGAGCCGGGGAAAAACGGCGCGTATGGCAGGCCATCGCCACTTGTGCCGGCCGCTTATCGCAAAGTTCAGCAAGCGCATCGCAAGCCGCCAGATCGAGCCCCATCGGGATCTCTAAAAGCACATGCTTTCCAGCTTTCAACGCTTTGGTTGCGTGCTCCGGGTGCAGGTTGGACGGGCTGGCGATAATCACCGCGTCGATATCGCCTCGTCCCAAGATGGCATCAAGGTCGGCCGTGGCGGTGGCGATGTTCCATTTGGCTGCAAAAGCGTTCCCCGCCATTGCGTCGCCATAGACCACAGCCACCACCTTAATTCCAACCATGCACGACAGCGACTGCATATGCACATCGGCGATTGCACCTTCGCCAACGATACCGATCCGCACCATCGCCTTATCGACCCGCAGTTACTTGTTACGGTAGCAAGCGAGCCCAGCAGCGGTGAGCGAGGCGGAGACGTGATAGTGCTGGTAGACTTCCTCGATCTCCATGTTCATGGCGCCGCGCGCCACCAGCCACATGATCAGTTCGGCGCCCTCGTGGCCAGCTTCCTTCATAAAGACGCCATTTGGGATTTTGGTCAGCGCCATAGGATCGGTGACCATCTTGTCGAGGAACATACGGTCGAAATCCGGCTGCATGAAGCCTGAGCGTTCGCCTTGCAATTGGTGAGACATGCCCCCGGTGCCCATGATCAGGACCCGCGTATCCTTTGGATATGCATCGACTGCCTTGCGGATCGCCTGGCCGAGCTTGAAGCAACGCAGTGGCATTGGCAGAGGAAACTGGATGGTGTTGACCGTGATCGGGATTACACGGGTCGGCCACTCCTCGATCTCACCGGCCGGACCGCCGAAAAAGACGCTCATTGGGACGGTAAATCCATGATCGACTTCCATTTCCTGGAACATCGTCATGTCGAACTCCTGGGCGACCAGGTGTTCAATCAGGTGCCAGCTCAGGTCGGGATCGCCCTGAAAAGCTGGAATAGGCCTCGGGCCCCAGCCTTCGTCGCCGGACCGGTATTGCGCCGCGGCTCCAATACCGAAGGTCGGCACGCGGTCCAGAAACACCTCCAGCCCATGGTCGTTGTAGATGACGATGGTGACGTCAGGCTTTAATTCTTTGACGAACTCCTTGGCCGGAAGATAGCCGTCGAACAACGGCTTCCAGTAGGGGTCCTGCGTGATTCCGCTGTCCATGGCGATGCCGATGGAAGGAACGTGGCTCGTCGTAACTGCCGCGATGATTTCAGCCATGGAAACCTCTTATTTACTGGTGTGGGCGTTGAGTTTGGCGCGAAACTCTTCGAGTGTCATACTGTTTTGCTGCGCGCCCACATGCTGCATGGAGGTGTGGTTGATCGATGCCAGCTTGAACACGTAATAGATGTTGCCGCCCGACCGGATCATTCCGATCCAGTCACGATCAAGGACCAGCTGCTTCGACTCTTCGCTTAGGCCGAACTGCGCACAGTATGCGGCCTCGTCTGCGGCGAACGCAGCGCGATTATCCCGCTTGGTCAGCGACATACACATTTTGTTGAGCGGATAGTTCTTCTGGCTGCGTGTGCCGTCGAACAGATAGGTGCCCTCGAGCGAGCGGGCGAGACGCTTATCTTCCTCGATGCGCTCGCTGATCGACGGCTCACCGGCGGCTTCTTCATCGGACGATGACATGAAAATCTCCTTGTTCGCACTGAAGCGGAACCTGCCACTTCACATTAGCACTTCCGAAGAGCAGGCTGAAATTGGAAACGCGCGCTCTACCATTCATTTTCCGCAAAACATCGGCTTGATTAAACCCGATAATGCCTATTTTCCGCCAAAACTACATTCATCATTGACGAATGGCCTGACCACTGAAGACATCAGTCTTCGAATGGCAGGCCGATATACTGTTCGGCCAGCGCCGCCTGAGCGCGCTCGGAAGTGCACAGGTGATCGTAATCGTTGATGCGCACCTTTTTCTCGAACGCCGTTTCTTCCGGGAACACGTGCAGAAGTTTGGTCAGCCACCATGTCAGACGCTCGGCCGACCAGACGCGTCGAAGCGCCGTTGCAGAATAGTCGGCGAGATAAGTGTCGTCGCCCTTGCCGTAATGGGACTCAAGGCCGCGAGCCAAATAGAAGACGTCAGAGACTGCAAGGTTGAGACCCTTTGCACCGGTGGGCGGAACGATGTGCGCCGCGTCACCGGCCAGGAACATCTGCCCATAGCGCATCGGTTCGGCGACAAAACTGCGCAGCGGGGCGATGGATTTCTCGATCGATGGACCGGTGACGATCTGCTCGGCAAGTTCGCTCGGAAAGCGTGTTTTCAACTCTTCCCAGAAGCGCTCATCCGGCCATTCGTTGAGATCGGCATCCACATCGCACTGGATATAGTAACGGCTGAGCATCGGGTTGCGCTGAGAGGCGAGCGCGAAGCCATTCTCGTGCCGCGCATAGATGATATCGGGCAGGGGCGGGGTTTCCGACATGATGCCGAGCCAGCCGAACGGGTAGACCTGTTCATAGATCTTAAGGATATCAGCAGGGATCGATTGTCGCCCAACACCGTGGAAGCCGTCACAGGCGGCGACGAAATCACACTCAATGCGCTCACTCTTGCCGTCCTTGACATAGGTCACATAGGGTTTGTCGCTGGTCAAATCGTGCAGCGCCACGTCCACCGCTTCGTTGATGATTTCGGCTCCCGCCTTCTCGCGCGCGGCATACAGATCCTCAGTGATCGCCGTCTGACCATAGGCCATCATCGGCTTGCCGGTATATTTGACCGTATCGATGAAGAACGGATCGCGTCCCTGCCAGACGATATGCGTGCCGTTGTGCAAATGTCCCTCGCGGTCCATGCGCTCGCCCAGGCCAATGTCGCGCAGCAACTTGATAGTGCCATACTCCAGCACACCAGCGCGGATGCGTTTGAGCACATAGGCCTTGCTCTGTCGCTCCAGAACGATGTTATCGATCCCTTTCAGGTCGAGGATGTGGGAGAGCAGTAGCCCAGCAGGCCCCCCTCCGATAATTGCAACGCGCGTTTTCTTCATTGTTCAAGCTACCAACTTAGTGAATTTTCAATGCAATTGTCGCGCCGGGCGCGGCGGGTCCGTCTAGACAAACCATGGCGAGAACCCCAATAAAGGCTATGGCGGTTGCGCTGTCAAGAAAATGAACTCCGGTTTGCAGAGTGGACCACCCAGAAACACAGAGCTGAATGCAGCGCCACAATGCCGATGTTGCCGAGTTGACAGAACCGGGCTTTTGAAGGCTTTTCATGCCCGCCCTTTTTCATCCAGAAACATGGAAGTGGCATAATGAAATCCGATGAAGAATCAGCGCCTTCTGGCATTCGCTCGCTGCTGCGCGGGCTCGAAGTCCTGACCGCGGTCAACGAAAATCCGCCGGCCACGATTTCCCGGCTGGTCACCCTGACGGACTTACCCAAGGCAACCGTGATCCGCCTTCTGGCCACATTGAGATCGGCTGGTTATCTGCGCCAAAACAGCGACACCGGCGCATATGAGCCGTTACCGAAGGTGCGCCGCCTGGCCAGCGCGATGATGATCGAAAACCCGTTTCTCAACGAAGCACGCCAGCGGTTAAACCTGTTCGGACAGCAAATCAGCTGGCCATCGGACCTCTTGATAGCAGAGCCCGATGCGATGGTCGTCGTTGCCTCCAACCGCGACACGGCGCCGATCCATCTGCGCCGCTTCGAACAACGGCGATTTCCGATTCTTGATTCAGCCGCAGGTCTGGCCTTCCTGGCTGTCCTGCCGCAAAGCGAGCGGCTGAAAATTGTCAATCGCCACTGCGACATGCAGTCTGGCGGGAATAACACTGGTGCCCTGGTCGACCGGACCCTCGCGGCAATTGCGGCCGTCGAGGCGCAGGGCTATTCGTCGCACGACTACAACGCGCCGATGGCCGGAACGAAGGCGGTCGGCGTCGCGGTGATGTCGGATAAACAGCCGGTTGGCGCGCTCGTTCAGATCATCCTCAAAAACGCGATCACCGACGAACAACTTCATCAGCAATATCTTCCGGCGTTGCATGAATGCGCGGCGAATCTCGGCGACGCCTATCAGTTGCACCGGGGTATGGAGATGGCGTTTCCCCTGACATGATCGCTATTCTTCGGCGGCGATCATGCGCAGATGCTCAAGCAGGCGCTGCTGCGGCACGCCCGGCATCCAGTCTTCGCGCATCGTGATGCCTATCGAGCGCTCGCTGCCATCCAATGGGTAGGAGATTTCCGAAAGCAGGCCGAGTTTGATCTCATATGACACCTGCCGCGCCGAAATGACGGTAAGCCGGTTGCTGTTCATCAGCAGGCCCCGCAGCACTGTCAGCGATCCGGTCTCAATCGGATGCGCCTCGCCTTGCGGACGATCGAGCATCTTGTAAAATCCGTCGAAATAGGTCCGTGCCGGCGCGCCGGTACGCGGCGCGATCCATGGCCAAGACGCCAATCGCTGTAATGTTACGGCTTCGCCGCCGAGCAGCGGATGGTCGCTGCGACCGACGATGATCATCCGATCGATGAACAGCCCTTCCTGCACAAGCTCGGGCGGCAAAAGTGCGCGGCGCAGGGCGCCGATTATGATATCAATGTCGCCATGACGCAGCGCCTTTGAGAGATCAATATAAGGAGCGTCGACCACGGTGATGTCCAACATCGGGTATTCGTCGGTGAGAAGCATCAGCGCGCGCGGCAGAAGGCTGGTCTTGGCCAATGGCAGGCAACCAATCGCCAGGCGTCCGACAAAGGTACCCTTCCAGCCTTGCACATCGGCCTGTGCCTGAACAAACTCTCCCAATGCCAACTTGGCCAGGCGCGAGAATTCAACCGCCTGACGCG
>JAGXGT010000089.1 GCA_024636595.1 Sphingomonadales bacterium
CGCTGCTTTCGAGCAGATCATCCTCGTCTTCGCTCATTTCCGGCAATTTTGCTTTCCAGTCAGGGGCAACGTGGACATGGCAGGTGGCGCAGGAGCAGCAGCCGCCGCATAGCGCCAGCAGCTCGTCAAAGCCATTGTCGCGAATCGCTTCCATGACGCTGATTCCGCTATCGACGGAAACCGCTTTTTCTTCGCCATCGCGGCCGGTTACGTGAATCGTTGGCATAGCTACCCCTTAGTGACTGTTATTTGAAAATCCCGCACGCTATGTCTGGACCGTCAAAAAGAATCAAGGGCTAGGATCAGGACCTAATTAAATGCACGGGCGTGGCGTCAAAATGGCAATAATATCGGACCAAAGCGCCTGCCGGGAAGGCTTTTGCCTTTCCAAGGAAGCTTTGGTTCTAGATTGCAGCCATTTTGGCGTCCTAAGGATTTGACCGATTTGGCCCTACGCAGCGTCAGAAAAGCTTGCTATAGCGCCGCTATGGCTGCGCTTTCCTTCCTCGCGCAAAGCCAAATCGCTTCAAACCACGCTCCGCGCATTTAATTAGGTCCTGATCCCCAACGGGGACGACAAATCGATGGGCCTATCAAAAGAAATGATCAAAGCCGGGTTGGACCATGTCAGCGCCGTCGAGCCGAGGCTTGCGGCAGCGATTGCTCAATCCGGCTATCCGGAACCACGAATCCGACCAGAAGGCTATGAAACATTGCTCCGCACCATCGTCGGCCAGCAAGTCAGCGTGGCATCGGCGGCGGCGGTCTGGAACAAGCTGGAAGCGCGTCTGGGCGAGGGTTGCCCGGCGGAAGCGCTGATCGGCACGGAATTTGACGAGTTGCGAGCATGTGGACTGTCCCGCCAGAAACAGGGTTATGCCAGAAGCCTTGCCGAATTGATTCTGTCCGGCGGACTTGATCTCGGCAATCTGCCAGAAAATGATGAAGCGGCGATCGCGCTACTGACCCAGATCAGGGGGATTGGCCGCTGGTCGGCGGAAATCTATCTGCTGTTCGCGCAGGGCCGCCCGGATATCTGGCCGGCCGGAGATCTGGCGATTCAGGTCGGCGTCGGCAATTTTCTGGATCTGGAGGAACGGCCGTCAGAAAAGGACGTGCGCCTGTTGGCCGAGGCATGGTCGCCACATCGCGGCGCTGTGGCGATCTTCACCTGGCACCATTATCATGTGATGGTGATGTAGGCCCTAGATATCCAGCGGGTGGTTCCACCAGGCGGTGTCGGTAAAGGCGCGCATATCGAGTTCGAAGGTCCAGGCGGAGCGATGCTGATGCGCGACATGAAAATAGGTGTCGGCGATCGCGGCAGGTTCCATGATTTCATCTTTTCCTTCCGCTTTGGCCTCTCGCAATTGTGCAAAGCGTTCCGGTCCGAGCAGCTTGCCGAGCGTGTCCGGCGCATTAACCGCGCTGTCGATCAGGATATGGGCAACATGGATATTCTTTGATGCAAATTCGGCATTCAATGTCTGACAGAGCATCCGACGGCCTCCCATCGCGGCGGCGTGGCTATGTTGCCCGGCATTGCCCCGGATCGCGGCAGTGGCCGAGGTGACCAGCAATGCGCCGCCTCCTCGCTCCACCATTTTCGGAAGCAGTTTTTGCGCCACCCGGAACACGCCGAGAGTGCCCATCCGCCAGCCAAGCTCAAAGGTTTTGAGCGGCGTGTCGGCCAGCGTCCTATTGCCGATCTGCGCGCCGAGATTATAAACCAGCACGTTGATCGGTCCGATATCCGCTTCCACATCATCGATCAGCTTCTCGATCGCCCCTTCATCGACGGCATTGAGCAGATGACCCGATGCTCGTCCTCCGGAGGCCTCGATTTCGGCGACCATTTTGTCGAGGCCCTCTTGATCACTGCGACGGCATAGTGCGACATGATAGCCGTCCTGCGCAAAGCGTTTGCCGACATGGCCGCCGATTCCCGCGCCCGCGCCGATTACCATACAAACATCCGTCATATCGCGCGCCTTTTATTGACTATTTCAGAAACGGGTTGAGCCGCATGACTTCTTCCATGAACGACCGGGGTTTTTTCCAGTTCGCGGTTTTCAAATTGGTCTTTAGGTCGAGCGTCTTGATCGCGTCATTGATGAAATGGACACAATTGCGCTTGTTGAGGCTATAGCTTTTCTGCGGAATATTCTGCCATTTTTGCACGACCGCCAACAGCTGGCGATATTTCTTGTCGTCGATTTTCATCGTGAAATGCGGGTTGCTGCTGGCAATATAATCGGCTGAAGGTGCATGGACATGGCCGTTGACCGAACCGAATAAGATACCCGGCGACACGTTGATGGCGGTGAAGCCAAAGGCGGTATCGACCTTCTTGCCGTCGGCCAGCTCACCCTTGGCGACGAAGAACGCGTGCGGAAAATTCTTGCCGAAATCATGCGAATAGAAAGTAACGGTTACTTCAGCCCGTGCCGTCACCGAAAAACACGCCATGCAGAGCAGTGCGACCAGTCCGGCCATTCTCAATAATTGTCTAAAACCTGATTTCACGTTCATTCCCTCAATTTATCGTTCAGCCAGCGTGCAGCCTCGCGGGGCGTTTTCTTGTCCCCTTCGCGATCGACCGTATAATTGGCTTCGCGCATGTTTTCCACCGTGATTGCACCGATCAGGGGATTTAGTGCCGCAACAAATTTATCGTCGCGACTGCGATCGGGGGCCAGCAGCAATATCGCTTCATAGGAGGGAATGGCTCCTTTTCTGTCTTCCAGCACGGTGAAATTGTTAGCGGCAATCCGACCGTCTGACGAAAAGGCGGAAATAACGTCCACTTCGCCGCTCGCCAGAGCAGGATACATGAAAGTGGGGTTGAACGAGCGCGCGTCCTTGAAGCGGATCGGATAGGCATCCTGCACCATCCGCCACTCAGGCCGTTCGAGAAACTCGACATCGGTGCCAAAGTTGAAATCGCTGGATACCCGCGCCAGATCAGCGAGCGTCTTGAGTGATTTGTCGCGGGCATCTTTGGCTCTGACCGCAAAGGCATAGGTGTTTTCAAAGCCCAGAGCGCCCAGCATTTTGACGCCGTGATTGGCGCTGGTCCATTGCGCGATCTCATCCAGCATCGCCGCTTTCGGCTGGCTATCGGTACGCTGCATCTGGTTTGTCCAGATCGTGCCGGAATAGTCGACATAGACGTCGACGTCGCCCGCCGCCAGCGCCTGAAAGACCACCGCGGAACCAAGACCATCACGGTAACGGACGCTATATCCGGCCTTTTCCAGCCGCGACCCGATCAGCCGGGCGAGAATGAATTGTTCGGAGAAGCTCTTCGCTCCGATCACCACGATATTGTCGCGAGCGATCAGCAGCGGCAGCGTGGCAATCAACAGTCCCGCTGCGATCAGCGCCAGTCCTGCGCCCGCCAATATCCGGCGGCGCTCGCGGATACCCCGTTCGATCAGCCCAAGCAGCAGATCGACCGATATGGCAAGCGCCGCAGAAAACAGGCAACCGGCCAGCACCAAGGTCCAGTTCTGGGTCTGCAGTCCGGCGAAGATCAGATCGCCGAGGCTGGGCTGGCCGACTGTGGTCGAGAGCGTCGCCGCACCGATCGTCCAGACCGCGGCTGTGCGGATGCCGGCCATGATCGTCGGTGCCGCCAGCGGCGCTTCGACAAGATGCAATTTTTGCCTAGCAGTCATGCCGAGGCCATCTGCGGCCTCCCTGACCGCCGGATCGACGCCGGTCAGGCCGGTCACCGCATTGCGCAGAATCGGTAGCAGCGCATAGAGAGTCAGCGCGAGCAGGGCCGGCAGGAATCCAAATGCAGATATGCCGCCGCCGACCAGCGCCGATATGCCCAGCAATAACGGATAGAAAAGTGCCAGCAGGGCTAGCCCCGGGATGGTCTGGATGAGACTGGCAACCGTTAGCGCGATCCCGGCAATTGAGGGTGACCGCGCCGCCCAGATGGCCAGCGGCAGGCAAATCAGCATCGCCAGCAGCAGCGCCGAGAAACTGAGTTGCACATGCGCTGCGAGCAGTTCCGGCACACGAGCCAGCGCTTGTTGCCAGGCTTGGCTCACGCCTGCTTGCTCAACGCGATCAGCTGCGCCGCTTGCGCGCGGGGGATGGCGACCAGCGCCTCCGCTTCGGCACCGACATTGCCGGACAGCAACGCGGCGGGCGTGGCATCCGCTTTGATCTGGCCATCCTGCATCACCAGTATCCGATCGGCTAAATACAAGGCCTCCGCCATGTCGTGGGTGACGATGATCGTGGTCAGGCCAAGCTTGTCGTGCAGCGCCTTATACTGATCGGTCAGATTGTCGCGGGTCACGGGATCGAGCGCGCCAAAGGGCTCGTCCATCAGCATCAGGCCAGGCCGTGTCGCCAGCGCGCGGGCGACGCCGACGCGCTGTTGCTGGCCCCCGCTCAGCTGATCGGGCATCCGCGTCGCCATGTCCTGTGGCAATTCAACCAGATCGAAAAGTTCCGATACGCGCGCATCGCGCGTTCCCTCTTCCCCGGCCAGTTCGAGTCCGATCGCGATATTGCGCGCCACCGTCATATGCGGAAACAGGCCGATATTCTGAAACACATAGCCGATCCGGCGGCGCAGGATGTGGGGATCAATCGAGTCGACCGCTTCGTCGCCGATCCGGACCGCACCGCTGGTTGGTTCGACCAGCCGGTTGATCATCTTGAGCAGCGTCGATTTTCCCGACCCCGACAGACCGACCAACGCGACCAGCGCACCGGCCGGAATTTCCAGCGATACCGAATCCACCGCGCGAACCGTACCGTAATGGCGGCTCAACTGATGCAGGCTGATGGAAGGACCGGAGACAGGCATAGAAATATATAGTGCCGCGCTTTGCCTTGCATGTCCAACGCCACTTGACGCACACCCGAAAAACGGCTCGAATGAACATCAATGTTAATAACGAGGCGGGAGCGGAACCATGGGCTATCAAAGCGGGCAGAAGACAATATTTATCACCGGCGGTGCATCCGGTCTGGGCCGCGAAGTCGGTCGCTATTTCGCGGAAAAGGGCTGGTTCGTCGGGATTGCTGATATCAATGACAAGGGAATGGCGGAGAGCGCTGCTCTGTTGCCAGAAGGTCAGAGCTCCATCCACCGGCTGGACGTAACCGACCGCGCGCAATGGAAACAGGCGGTTTCCGAATTTGGCACGATCACCGGTGGCGAGATGACCGTGCTGTTCAACAATGCCGGGATTGGTGAAGGCGGTGCGATCCAGGACATGGAAGACGCCGCCATCGACAGGATGATCGCGATCAATCTGACCGGGGTGATCAGCGGTACCCGCGCCTGTTTCGAGATGCTGAAGAATACGCCCGACAGCTGCGTCCTCTACACCGCGTCGGCGGCGGGCATTTACGGAGTCGCCGATCTCAGCGTCTACAGCGCGACCAAATTTGCCGTGCGCGGCCTCGCCGAATCGCACGATATCGAGTTCCGCAAATATGGCATTAAATCCCGCTCGCTGATGCCCGGTTTCATCGACACCAATATCATTTCCGAGGTCGTCGAAGGCACCAACCAGAGCGGCAAGGAACGACTGGAAGAAGCGGGCGTCATGGTTAGCCCGGTTTCGATCATCGGACCCGCAGCATGGGCCGCGGTGCATGGCGACAAGGTACACACACCGGTCAACAAGATGGCCAAGCAGCTGGCCTTTGCCGCGCGCTGGCTACCCGGACGCGTGCGCAAGCAGTCGGTCAGCCTGGCCAGCAATATGGGTGACGTACTGGCCGGGTCTGAAAAAAAATAGCGCTTACAGGCAGCTTTCGATCACATTGGCCAGATCCAGATCCCGCTGGGACAGCCCGCCATTTTCGCCCGCATCATGGGTGGTCAGCGTGATGTCGACCTTGTTGTAAACATTGAACCATTCAGGGTGATGGTCGGCCTTTTCCGCGTGCAGGGCGACGCGGGTCATGAAAGCGAAGGCTTCGGTGAAGTCGTCAAATTTGAACGAACGGCTGATCGCGTCGCGTTTCGCGTCATATTGCCAGTCGGAAAGCTCGGCCAAAGCCGCCTCGCGTTCGCCATCACTCAGTTGCGCTACCATATTTCTTGCTCCTTGCTTGGCTTTCGCGCCAATTCGTGCCTTAAGTCTGTGCGATGAACGAGGGACAGTCAACCGGAAGCAGCGATCGGCTTATGACCGAGGCGCTTGGCTGCGTGCGCGGCGGGCGGATATTGTTCCGCGGGCTGCACTTTGCGCTGTCGCCGGGACAGGCAGGACTGCTCACCGGACCCAACGGAGTCGGCAAATCCAGCCTGCTGCGGCTGCTGGCCGGGCTGCTTGAGCCGTCTGCGGGATCATTTTCGGCACCGGAGACCAAGGCGCTGTGCGATGACCGGCTGGCGCTGGATGAACATCTGCCGCTCGAACAGGCCTTGCGCTTCTGGGCTCGGCTCGATGGTAAGGGCACGGCGGATGTTGCCGCTGCCATGGCCCGCGCCGGACTCGACCATCTTGCCGAAGTGCCAGTGCGCTATTTTTCGACCGGGCAACGACAACGGGCGCGGCTGGCGCGGACCTATCTCGCGAACGCCCGGCTCTGGTTGCTCGACGAGCCGGCCAATGGCCTCGATACCGAATCGGTCGAGCAATTGGGTCGCGCTCTGCAAGGGCATCTGGACGAGGGCGGGATCATTCTGGCGGCGAGCCATATCCCGCTTCCGATCGCTTTTGATACCAACTTGCGGCGTGAGCCGCTGGAAGAATTGGAAGCATGTTTATGATCCGCGCCATCGCTACGATCATCTGGCGCGATGTGCGGCAAAGCTATGCAAGCGGCGGCACCTGGCTGCCGGTAATTTTCTATCTGTCGGCGGCGACATTGTTTCCCTTTGCGGTAGGACCGGACCGCGAGTTGCTGCTGCAGACCGGTGGCGGCATCTTGTGGATTGCCGCATTGCTGGCGACGCTGCTGCCGCTCGACCGGCTGATCCAGCCTGATCTGGAAAACGGTGTTTATGATCAATTGATTGTGCGCGGTTTTTCAGACGAATTAATAGTAGCAGCGCGACTGGTGTCACATTGGCTGTCCTTCGGTCCGCCGCTGCTGTTTGCCGCGTTTCTGGCGAGCGGCCTGATGGGGCTGGAAGGCGCGGCCCTCGGCACATTGCTGGCCAGTCTGGCGATCGCAACCCCTGCCCTCGCCGGGCTGGCGGTGATGATCGCCGCGCTGACCGCGGGCCTGAAAGGCGCGGGCGCGCTCGGCGGATTGCTGCTGGTCCCGCTGGCCATTCCGCTGCTGATCTTTGGGGCGGGCAGCCTGTCGGCACAAGGCGGCAGCGCGCTGCTGTTTCTGGCTGCGATTTCGCTGCTGCTGGTCGCGATCACCCCCTTTGCCGCCGGAGCGGCGCTGAGCGCGGTCAGGGAATAGCAACGCCAGCCAGCCGTTACTTTTGGTGGATCAACATCCAAGCGTCCACCGCACGCGTCGCGCGCGCGCGCCTCTGATCCGCTGTCAGGTCGATTTTCTCGCCATAGCGAAGCAACAGATCCAAATGCCCCATGACCAGCCCAACAAACATTTCCGCCGATGCGATCGGGTCGGAACTTTGCATTTTGCCCTGGTCCATTGCGCTTTCCAGCAGTTTGGCCAGATTTTGGAGCAGCGCGCGAGGGCCATTGTCGAGGAAATATTGGCCGACCCTTGGATCCCGGCTCACTTCCGCAGCAAGAATCCGATCAAACCGCACCCTTTCATCCCGCGTCAGGAAATCCAGCATATTCTCTGCGGTATCTATCAAGACTTCGCGGACGCCTTTTGATTCCAGATTCTCGTCGACAAAATTCTGACTCAGATGGGCGCATTCCCCCTTCACCATTTCGGCGAATAAATTTTCCTTGGTTTTGAACCAGCTATAGATGGTGACTTTTGATACTCCGGCGCGAGCCGCAATGGCTTCGATGCTCGACGCAGAAAAGCCGTTACCAAAAAACTCGGCCCGGGCCGCAGCCAGAATTTTGGTGATTTTTCGCTGGCTCGACGGTCGATCCGCTCGTTCTATTGCCAAATTGTCATCCGTGTCTGCCACGGCCCACTCCTCTTGCAGCCACCTGGCTCAATAAAATTGAACGGTTACGTTCAATTAAAACGTTGACGTTCATTTTTATAACTGACATATTATATTATTGAGGCTTGGTAAAGTACAAGCCGATTCAATCGCGGATGACTTTGTGAAAAACCGGTTCCACAATCCCATATATCTGTTGTTTGCAATCGCGACGGCCACAAGTGGCTGTGCGAGCATGGCACCTGATTCCACGGCACCGGAAATCGCAGCCGGCGTCCCTGCCGCATTCGACAAGACCGAAACCGACGGACCCTATCAGCCCGCCCGATGGTGGACCGCGTTTGAAGACCCGGTGCTCGACAAGGTGCTGGACGAGGCGCTAGCCAAGAATCTGGATCTGGCCGAAGCATCGGCAAGGTTGCGCGCGGCGGAAGCGCGGGCGCGCTTGTCCAAAAGCGGCCTGTTCCCGCAAGTCAATGCCGGGCTGAACGGCAGCTATTCCGATTCTCCCACTGCAGGCACGAGTTTTGGAGCGATTGCCGGAGCGGGCGGGAGTCCGGGACGACTGCAGAACGAAACCTATTCTTCCAGTCTCACCTTTTCCTATGAACTCGATATCTGGGGCAAATTGCGCAATGATGCGCGGGCCGGCCGCGCCGACGCAATTGCCGCTGCCGCCGATCTGCAGGCGGCCCGCCTGGCAGTGCTGGCGGAGAGCATCACCAGCTATTTTGATATTGCCGATGCGCGGCATCAAATCGCGCTGACCACCAAGATAATCGATGTCCTTGGTGATCGTGTCGAGCAGACCGAAGACCGCTATCGCCGCGGTCTGGTGACATCCTTTGAACTCTATCAGGTCCGGCAGGATTTCCGAACGGTCCAGGCCAGTCTACCACAGCGGGAAAGTCAATTGGCGGCTACCGAGGGACAGTTGGCGGTGCTGGTGGGCCGATATTCAAACAATATGGCTGAACTTATCGGCAAGTCACTCTCGCCGAAATTGATCTTTGAGCCAGTGCCTGCCGGTCTGCCGATTGATCTTCTGACCCAGCGACCGGATGTTTTTGCGGAAAGCCAGCGGCTGGAATCCGCGCGCTATAATCTGGGCGCAAGACGGGCGGAGCGTTTTCCGGCGCTCAGCCTTTCTGCTGGCAGCGGCAGCCAGGCCGGCAGCCCGTCGGATGCGCTGAACATCTTTGACAACTGGATATTGAATTTGGGCGCTGGCTTGACCGCACCGCTGTTTCAGGGCGGACGGATCAAAGCCAATATCGAAGTCGCCGATGCCCAATATGCCCAACAGACAGCGGTCTATGCGCGCACCATCCTGACTGCCTATCAGGAGGTGGGAACGGCAATCGAACGCTACGAAGAAGAGCGGCAACGCTACCGGTTCCTGTTCTCGCAGCTGGATGAGGCGCAAGCAACAGCTGCACTGCAATCCCGTCGCTTTGCCAATGGCGTCGGTAGCTATGTCGACTATCTCGACGCGTTGCGGGCACAATATCAGGTGCAATCCTCATTATCGTCAGCCGCGCGCGACGTGGCACTGGCAAGGCTCGGGGTGCACCGCGCTCTGGGCGGGAGCTGGGACGCAGTACCGCGCGCGCCCGATATCATGACCAGACCTCCAGCCCGTCAGGGAGATAAATAAGTGCAAAGGCAACGCGTACTCGGCGGCCTGATCCTGCTCGGGGCAATAGTGATTGCCGCCATTCTGATCCTGCTCCGCGCCGAACCGGAAGAGAAACCCCAGGAGGAGTTAATTCCGCTGGTCGAGGCCGAGGCGCTGGAAATCCGTTCGGGCAATCTGATGGTCACGGGCGCCGGCACCGTCCGGGCGCGCGAGGAATTGACGCTCGCAGCGGAAGTCGCCGGCAAGCTGGTCTATGTCAATCCGGACCTGCGCGAAGGACAACGCGTCGCGCAGGGCGCGGTTCTGTTTCGCATCGATACGTCCGATTACCGGAATGCCGTGCAAACCGCGCAAGCCGATGTCGCATCGCAAGGCGTCACCCTGCTGCAGGCGCAAGAGGAGGTGGCGTTGGCGAAAGCCGAACTGGATCGGTTCCAGCAGCGCGGTGTTAGTGGCGGCAATGCCTATGCCAGTGTCGACAGCAGCGACTATGCGGCGCAAATATTACCACCGGATGTTTTGGCCAAAAAAGCCGCGCCAAGCGGGTCGCAGGCCAAACAGAAAATCGTCACCAACGGCCTAGCGACGCGGCAACCGCAGCTGCAATCTGCCCGGGCCGGATTGCGCCGGGCGCAGGCCAATCTCGCCAACGCCCAGACTGCCCTGCAGCGCACCGTGGTTCGCGCACCTTTTTCCGGGATCGTCCGGACCGAAGACATCGCCGTCGGCAGCTATGTGCAGCCCGGCCAATCCCTGGGTTCAATGGTCGGCACCGCGGATTATGAGGCGGTCATTCCCTTGTCGGAGAAAGAGGCTGCGCTGATCCCGCAATTGTTTCGTGCTGGCGCTGGCAACCGGATCGAAGCGACGGTATTTTCCGACTATGGCGGCGTCCGCTATCGCTGGGCCGCCTATGTCGATCGGGTGAATGGTGTATTGAATCCCCAGACGCGGACGATCGACGTGTTTCTGCGGATCCCCAATCCGATCCGGGGTGGTGCGCCAGCCGCCGTGGCACAGAATGCGGGGAAGGCAGCGACCGCGTCGTCCGCCCCTCCCCTGTTCGTCGGCAGCTTTGTCGCAGCGGAAATCACCGGCCAGACTCTGGATGAATATGCCGTCTTACCGCTGGCTGCTCTGAGAGCGGGCAACAAATTGTGGCTGGTCCGGGATGGAAAATTACACATCGTGACCGCGGACATTTATCAGCGAACCGACAAGACAGCACTGATCAGCACCGAGGGTCTGGGCGCAAAGCCAGTGGCCATTGTCGGCAACCTGAAAGTGGCAACCGAAGGACTGCGGGTCAGAGTTGCCCAGCCACGGGCACCCGCAAAGCCGTCGATTGCCGCCAAGAGCAAGGCAAAAACTGACGCGAAAGCCAAATCGGCGGAATGAACAAGCCAACCGATCAGGATCCCGCCCCGCCGGAGCAGTCGAGCAAGGAAGTGATGGAACAGCGCGGCATCGTGGCGTTCATGGCGCGCAACGGGGTGGCAGCCAATCTGCTGATGATTTTCCTGATCGTCGCGGGCATCATGTCTTACCGGACGATCGTGCAGGAAGTTTTCGCGGAAAATAGCCTGGACACGGTCCAGATCAGTGTCGCCTATCCCGGGGCGACGCCGGACGAGATCGAGGAATCGATCATCCAGAAGATCGAAGAAGCGGTGGAAGCCGTCGAGAATGTCAAAGAGATCAAGTCAACCGCCGCGGAAAATGTCGGCACGGTATCGGTCGAACTGGAATTGGGCACGGATATTGATCGAGCGCTGGATGACCTCAAGGCCGAGATCGACCAGATTCAGTCTTTCCCGGATGACGCCGAGGAACCCGATGTTCGCGAGCTGACGACCAGGCAAAGCGTGGTCCGCATTGCCATTTTTGGCGACGTATCCGAGAACGCGCTGAAGGAAACCGCCCACCGCCTAGAGGATGCGCTGGCCGCGCTGCCGGAAATTTCCTTTGTCGATACCAGCTCGATCCGCGATTACGAAGTGTCCATAGAGGTGCCGCAAGATACGTTGCAGGCCTTTGGGCTGTCGCTCAATGACATATCGCGGACGGTTGCCGCCAGCAGTCTGGATAGCCCCGCCGGCTCGATCGATACCGAGACCGAAGAAGTCCGCGTCCGGACCATCGGGCAAAATTATAACCAGAAAAATTTCGAACATATCGTGCTGGTCAGCAATGAAAATGGCGCCATGATCCGGCTCGGGCAGATCGCAAATATCCGCGACGAGTTTGAGGATTCCGACCTTGTCTCGCTGTACAACGGCAAGCCGGTCGCTTTTGTCGAGGTGTTCCGGACCAGCGACGAGCGCGTGCTCGACGTCTCCCGCGCCACCAAGGACTATCTCGAAGGCGAATTTGCGCATTCCTTGCCGGAGGGCATTTCCTACGCGATCTGGAGCGATGACAGCGAGCTGCTCGATGATCGCCTGAGCCTGTTGCTGAAGAACGCAGCCATCGGCCTGTTCCTTGTTTTGCTGGCGCTCACCCTGTTCCTCGATATCCGCCTGGCGGGGTGGACCGCGCTGGGCATTGGCGTGACCTTTATCGGTGCGATTTTCCTGCTCGATATCGCGGGTTCCAGCATCAACATGTTCTCCCTGTTCGGTTTCATCTTGGCACTGGGGCTGGTGGTGGATGACGCGATTGTCGTTGGCGAAAGCGTCTATGCCCGCCGCGAAAGCGGGCGCACCGGTATGGGAGCGGCGATCAGCGGCGCGCGGCGGGTCACCGTGCCGGTTATCTTTGCGGTGCTGACGACGGTCGCGGCCTTTTCTCCGCTGTTCGCCATCGGCGGTGCCATCGGCAAGATATTGGCCGATATTCCGCTGGTCGTGGTGTCCGTCCTGTTCCTGTCGCTGGTGGAAAGCCTGTTGATCCTGCCCAACCATCTTAGCCACTTGCCAGCCCCCGGCACGGTCAACCGCAACCCGGTAACGCGCTTTTTCGAGCGGGTTCAGGAGAAGGTCGATGTCTATTATCAGGCCTTCGTCAACGGCCCGCTCGATCGGGCAGTGCGCTATTCTGTTCGCATGCCGTTCGTCATACTGGCTGGCAGTGTCGCATTGCTGATCATCATCGGATCGCTGGTACCGGCCGGCATCATCAAAAGTTCCTTCTTTCCCGCCATTGAGGCGGATGTCGTCACCGCCAGTCTGGAGATGCCGGCCGGAACGACGATTGCAGAAACCGAGAGAATTGCCCGCCTGATCGAACAGGGAGGTCGCGAAGCCTATGCGAAATTTGAAGCGCGCGCCGATGAGCGCGATCCGTCGCCCTTGCGCGCTATCTTCACGCTCGTCGGAAAGGCCCCGCGAGCCTCCGGACCCAATGCCCAAAGCGGCGGTTTTGCTTCCAATATTGCCAGCGTTCAATTCAGCTTCATTCCCGGCGATCAGCGGGAGCTGGCATCACGGGATTTCGAGAATGCCTGGCGGGAAACCGTCGGTCCGATCGTCGAAGCACGCTCGCTGGTCTTTGCTTCCGACCTTATCTCGATTGGCGCACCGGTTGATGTCCAGATTTCCGATCCCGATCCGGCGGTGGTGGAAGCCGCTTCCACGAGACTGATGGAACGGCTGAACCGCTTTGCCGGCGTATTCGATATCGAAAGCGATCAGGATGAAGGGCTGACGGAAATCCAGCTGCGGCTGAAACCCGAGGCCCGTTCGCTGGGTGTCACCTTGCAGGACGTGGCGCTGCAGGTGCGTGCGGCGTTCTTCGGTAGCGAGGCGCTGCGCGTGCAGCGGGGCCAGGAAGATATGCGCGTCTATATCCGGCTGCCGGAAGCGGAACGCAATTCGATTGTCGATGTCGAACGGTTTCGCGTCCGCGTGCCCGGCGGCGAAGTCCCGCTTGCCACCCTGGCCGACGTGTCCTTTGGCCAGGCACCAGCGATCATCCGCCGGACCGATGGGAGGCGGATCACGACGGTGACCGCCGACATCGACACAAATATTGTGACCGGTCAGGAAATTGCCACCGCCCTGACCAATGAGATCATGCCCGCCTTGCAAGCGGACTATCCGCAATTGCTGTATAGTTTCGGCGGCGAACAGCAGGAGCAGCAGGATTCGTTCGGTGATCTCGGGCTCGCCTTTCTCGCTGCGTTGCTGATGATCTATGCCCTGCTGGCGATTCCGTTCCGCTCCTATTTGCAACCGCTAATCATCATGGCGGTAATCCCGTTCGGAATCATTGGCGCGTTGATCGGCCACCTTATCCTCGGGCTCCCGCTGGGCATACTCAGCATGTTCGGCATGATCGCCTTGTCAGGGGTTATCGTGAACGGCTCGCTCATCCTGATCGATTTCATCAACGAAAATCTGCGCAACGGCATGGAAATTGAAGAGGCGATCATCAGCGCGACCAAATCACGGTTCCGACCGATCATGCTGACCTCGCTGACGACTTTTCTGGGTGTCGCTCCCATCACTTTCGAAACCAGCCTGCAGGCGCAGTTTCTGATTCCAATGTCAGCAAGCCTCGGCTTCGGGGTATTGTTCGGCGCGATCATCCTGCAATTGTTGATCCCGGCCCTGACCATATTGGAACATGTCGGCAAGCGGCGGGTCAAGCAATATTGGAAAAATCTAACCGCGCATCCCTCTCAGGCCTGATGTCCGGCGGCGCAGCAAGAATAGGGATCAGTACCCGACGGTGATCCATCAATCCTTGCTGTTTTCCTCTGGCATGGGATGTTCCCGGTAAAACTCGACCTGCATCTTCATCGGGCCGGTCAGGCGGACGAAATGCGGTGCCTGCGGCGGGATCGGCGCGGGATCGTCGAGCGTTACCAGCCGCTGTGATGGTGGATCGATAAAGACCAGTTCGACCGTGCCTTCCAGCACGCGCAGCAGGCCCCATGTGCCATCTTTGGTGCTATGCTCGTTGCGCAGGGCGTCCGGCAGGCTGATCTCATCGAATATTGGTGAAGCGCCATAAGGTGGCGCTGGCTTGGCAGTGCCGGGCATCAGATCACAGCCCGGATTATAGCAAATGCGCAGGCAAAGACGGCCAGCAATATCGGGACCGTCAAGATCTGGGCATAAGCGGCTGTATTGTCCATCCAGCCGGTCTGCGTGTCCATGCCGCCGATGGAATCTTTCGTGGGCAATGCTTTCCGTTCGGCGGCACTTACGTTGTTGAGAACCGCAGCGGTGCCGAAATACATGACGGTATAGGTGATGCTGATTAGCAGCGCGAATATCGCCGCCGTACCATGGCCTGTGGCGACGAATAACGCCGTGAAGAACAGAGCATAAGAACCGAACATCGTGATCCAGACCGAAGCGGGCAGTTCAAAGGTTCGGCTCTCATGCGACGGTGCCCGGTAGCGCTCGGACAGGTCCTGCATTTCGGCATTGATTTCAGCGGTGATCGCCTGTCCGCCTTCAATTTGAAAATCCATCAACATGATTGCTTCTCCTTGGGTTTGGAAATGGCATCGAGACCGCCGCGCTGGACCTTGATGCCGGTCAGCAGGCTGGATGCGATCCGCTCGGCAGCCTCGCGAAAAACCAGTGCCGCCGCATCATTGGGTGCGACGTCCTCCACCACCTGGTTCCACAGCACCAGCCAGCGATCAAAATGCTTGGTTTCGAGGCCGCCGACGGCAATATGCTTGAGCATGGCATTGCCGCGAAAACGGCCGGACTCCAGCGTCACCGAAGCCCAGAAGTCTTTCATCCGGGCAAGGTGCGGCGTCCAGTCGGCGACATGGGATTCGAATATCGGGCCGAGCATCGCGTCACTGCGGATGGCGCCGTAGAAAGTCTCGACCAGATTGGAAATCAGAGCGTCATTGATGCCCAGAGCGTTGGCTTGTGCGGTCTTTTTCGCTCTGGCGCGTTCGGCATAGCTTGGTTCGGTCATGATCTCGACTCGGTTAAGATGCATTTCATATGCACTGTTTATGCCGCTTGGCAATTAAATGCAATATATGATATGCATCTTTTATGAGATTATCCGTTCAAACCGATTATGCGCTGCGCACATTGATGTATCTCGCCGCGCATGAGGGCCATCGTTCGATCGCCGAAATCGCCGAGCAATATGGCATTTCGAAAAACCATTTGATGAAGGTGGCGCAACGGCTGGCAGCGGAAGGCTTTGTCGATAGCGTTCGCGGGCGCAGCGGCGGATTGCGGCTCAACCAACCCGCCGATACGATCAATGTCGGCCGAGTGGTCCGCACGTTTGAGGACTATGGCGCATTCGTGGAATGTTTCGATGCCGCGGCCGGCGGCTGTATTGTTACGCCCGTATGCGGTTTACGGCATGTTCTCGCCGGCGGTATCGACGCCTTCCTGAACCATCTCGACGGATTCACCGTCGCCGACCTGGTTGGCGACAAGACCCGGTTTCGGTCCGTCTGGGACTAGTTTTCCCCAAGGCAAAAATTTGCAATATTCTGGTCCATTGACGCCGAAACCATGTATCAGCGCTGTCATGTCCAATTCCAATGCACTTTTGGTGGCTTTGCGCCAGATTAACCGGGCGATCGATTTGCAGTCCAAAAAGCTCGAAAAAGAGACCGGACAGACCACGCCGCAACTGTTGCTGTTGAAGGCGCTGGAAACGGACGGCCGGGCGAAGCCCTCGGTCATAGCAAAGTCGGTGCATCTGTCTCATGCCACGGTGACGTCGATTGTCGACCGGCTGGAAAAGTCCGGAATGGTGACGCGCGAAAAAAGCGCGGACGATCGTCGATCAGTGGAGATAGTTTTGACCGAAAAAGGGCGAGCTTGCATCCGCAGCGCCCCCGAATTGTTGCAGGAAGACTTTCTGGTTTCGTTTTCGCGATTGGAACCATGGGAGCAGAATCTGCTGATTTCCTCCGTCCAACGCATCGCGGTGATGATGGACGCCAACCGGCTCGATTCCGCGCCCATTCTCGAGGTTGGCGAAATCTAGCTCTTCGGTGCGACTTCGGTCATATCCTCATCTGCCGGCAAGTCCCAAGGCAGATGCCGGTCATCGAGCACGACCATGTTCTTGTCGGTAATCAGCGTGCCGCCGGTTTTATACCCCAATAGCTGCATCGCGGTCATCGTCGGGTTGCGAGCGAGAGCCATGGTTTCGTCCGACGAGAAATTCGTCAGGCCGCGGGCCAGCTCGGTTCCGGACTCTCCGTAAATATGAATCACATCGCCTTTGACATACGGCCCCTGGATCGAGCGTACATCTTCCCGGCCAATATGGCGCGGGCCGGATTTGAAAGCCTCTGCGGTCGTTTCGTCGACCACAATGCTTCCCGCCATCTGCAACCGGTCGGACAACCAGTTGGCCCAGGCGGATTCGGGTCGTTCATTGGCCAATATTTTTGTATGGCGCCGGTCGCCGTTCAACACCGAGGTCACCGGCTGTTCATATTCCCCGTGCGCGATCAGGGTCTCGCAGCCTGCATTCTGCGCCATGTGCGCCGCTTGTATCTTGGTCAGCATGCCGCCGCTACCGAGGCTGCTCACACCCTCTGTTACCGCCAAATAGGGAGACACATCGCTGAGTTCCTCGACCAGTTTGGCATCCGGTTCGGACGGGTCCTTGTCAAACAGACCGTCAACCTGAGTCAGAATGACCAGCACATCTGCCTGCACCATCTGGGCAATTTTCGCCGATAGCCGGTCATTGTCCCCGACCCGGATTTCTGCCGTGGTAATAGTGTCATTTTCATTGATGATCGGCATGATGTTGGCAACAAGCAGCCGATCGACTGTGTTTTTTGTATTCAGGAACCGCTTGCGGTCTTCCAGATCGCGAAGAGTCACCAGCACCTGTGCTATCTCAAAGCTATATTCATGGGCCACCTGCTTATAGCCATTGAGCAGCAGCGGCATGCCGCAAGCGGCAGCAGCCTGCTTATCCCGCAGACCCGCGGTCTCCGGCCGCTCGCCGATCATGTTCAAACCCAGCGCAACAGAGCCGGACGAGCATAAAATGACTTTCGCGCCGCCCTCGCGCAGCCGGGAGATGTCCTCCAGCAAATTATGCATGAACGCCCAGCGCGGCGTTAGCCGCTCTGCATTGGCAAGCAGGCTGGAGCCGACTTTTACCACAATCGTTTTGCCTTGTACCATTGGATGTGCTGCCCTTCTTAATAAGCTCTGGAGGTAGGGATGGAACCCACCCAGTGCAATAATTTAGTGATCAAACTATATCATTTAACCGGATCGCTTTAACAAATAGCATCTGTTGACATGCCTGTTTTGTATCCTAAGGATATTGTAAAATCTGTTACTCCAAATAATAAGAGATAAAATTGAAAAAAATATTGCTGCTGGGATGCGGAAACATGGGTGGCGCGCTGCTAAAAGCCTGGGCCGAGAACACCGATCATTCCTTCACCGTGGCGGATCCGGCCGACCCCGAACTGCCAAAAAACGTCAATCAGGTTCGCTCTGCCGAGGAGTTGGACGCAGATCTCTTTGACTATCTTATAGTCGCGCTGAAGCCGCAGCTGATTGACACTGTCTTGCCGGATTATTTACCGCATCTGGCCGCTGGCGGCGTGATCAGCTCGATCGCGGCCGGATATTCCGCCGAAAAGCTGGCAGCGCACGCGCCCGGTCGTTCGGTCATCCGCATCATGCCCAACCTACCTGCGTTTATCCGCAAGGGCGTGAGCGGCCTCTATCCCCATGGCAATGTCACGCAGACCGCATCGGCCGATATCGAGGAACTGGCCTTGTGCTCGGGCGAAATCGTCTGGGTGGACAATGAAGACATGCTCGATCGCCTGACAGCGGTAGCGGGTAGCGGCCCGGGCTATGTGTTCGAAATCCTACGTACCTATGTTAAAGCCGCAGAGGCTCTGGGGTTTAGCGAGAAAGACGCAAAGACGCTGGTTCTGGGGACCGTCCAGGGTACGTTAGAAATGGCGATAGAGTCAGACCGGTCGCTAGAGGAATTGCGCAACAACGTTACCAGCAAAGGCGGCACAACCGCAGCCGGCCTCGAAGCCTTGAATGGGTCCGGGGAATTTTCTGCCCTGATCCGCGATACGCTGCAGGCGGCCTATGAGCGCGCCGTCGAACTCCGATAGCCAGAGCAATATCACTCAGCCGCCAAACCCCGGTGCCCGGTAGATTTCGGTTCCGCGCCGGTAAACGACCAGCTTCTTGAGCGTTACAGGATGGAAAAAGGCCTCGATCGCCTGCCCGCTTTCGGTTCTGGCGTAAACTTCGTAGCAATCGCCCTCAATCTGCACCTTGAGCAGTTCCCAGCCCTCCATCCAGGCCTGTTTCTTGAGCTTCGAGACCGGTTTCCAATTTTTGGCGGGACCGGCGTTACATTTCACGTCGCCGTCGGCATAGGCGGGTTGCGAGAGCATCAGCGCTCCGATCCCTGCGACTGCAACGAGGTATTTCTGGGATATTCTAATCATGCCATACTCCGTTGTCTTCGGTTTCGCCGACCGCGACCGATCAAGCGCAAAATCCAGGCTATCATAAGCGGGGCCAAATGAACCAGCGCTGGCTGCCAGGCCCAATCGAGCAAAACCCAGTGAACCAGCCCTATGATCAGTGCCAGATAAACGAGGCGCTGAACCTTCTTCCAGTTCCTTCCAAGCCTTCGCATGGCAAGGTTGAAGCTGATCGCAGCGGGCGGAATCATCAGTGCGAGAGCAAGCCAGCCGGTCCAGATGCCGGGAAGGCCCAGTTCATCCAGCATCGCGGCAACGCTGCGCATGTCCAGGATATAGAAAGCCAGATGCAGCAGCGCGTAGCCGAAGGCCGCGACGCCAAGGTTGCGGCGGATCGCCAGCCAGGCCCGGAAAAAACGGTTGCTGCCAAAAAAATCGGAGAGGGGACCGGGGAGCATCGCGAGGATCATCAGGCGGATCGACATTTCTCCGCTGGGATGGAGCATATCCATTGCCAGGACCTCGCCCTGCGAGAATGACCACAGCATCCACAGGCCGGGGACAGCCAGCAGCATCCACGCCAGTGCTTTCACGACCGCCGGATTCACACCGATGCCCAGCGCCGCAGCATATTGTGATAGACATGAATCAGCCGGTCGATGTCGGGATCGTCATCGGGACGGTCAGGCGTCAACGCCTGGATCGACTGGTCCAGATCAAACAGCATTTCGCGGGCCGACGCATCTGCAACCGCGCTCTGTATCCAGGTGATCGCGCAAATCCGTTTTCCGCGCGTGACCGGGGTGACCTGATGCAGGCTGGCCGAGGGGTATAATATCATGTCACCGGCGGCCAGTTTGACCGGCTGCGCGCCGTAGCGCTCTTCTATCACCAGTTCCCCGCCATCATAATCCTCTGGATTGGAAAGGAACAGCGTCGCTGAAAGATCGCTGCGGATCGTCATATTCGCCTCAGGAAGACGCATCAGCGCGGCATCGCTATGGGTGCCATAATGGCCGCCATTTTGATACAGATTGAAAATCGGAGGCCAGATTTTTTCGGCCAGAGAGGCGGAAACGAAAAGGGGGTCATTTCCCAATTTGCGCAGGATGATATTGCCCAGCTCGACCGCGAGAGGATTCTGACGCCCGAGCTGCAAATTCTGCTTCACCTTCACCGAACGCGTGCCGGCTGACTCGGCGCCATCCGTCCATTCTGCTGCTTCCAGCTTCTGTCGGAAATTCAGAACCTGTTCGTCATCCAGGATATTTTCAATGATTGTCAGCATGGAATCAGCCGCTTGTTGGATCAAAAAAAGGGGGCGACGAATCGTCGCCCCCTGTTTCGTATCAGAAACGCCCGGTCAGCGTTAGCGTGGCGCGGCGTTCATCACCCTTGTAGAGGAAGTGACCGCTGCGATAACCAGCGAGATAATAATCCTCGTTGCTGACGTTGGTCAGGTTCACACGAGCCGCAAGATGTTCGTTGACCTTGTAGCTGGCGAAGGCGTCAAAGGTCCAGTAATCCGGGATCCGGTAAGTATAGACTTCCAATGCCGAGTCATAGCCAGCCGCATCGTCCGGCTGCCCGGTAAACATTTCCCCCTTGTAGGTCGCCGTTCCACCAAAGGCGAAAGCCTCTGTCGCCTGATAGCGCAATTGGGCCGATGCCTGGGTGTTGGAGAAGTTGCTCAGGCGACGACCAATTTTGTCGGCACTATTGGAACCGGTGATTTCGGAATCCATGAAGGTGACCGACGCCTGGCCGGAGAGTTTCGGCGTGATATTGCCGACCAGTCCCAGCTCGATACCGCGCACCCGGTTTTCGCCGGTGTTCAGGCTGCCGCCTGCTTCATAGCCGGTCCCGGCGGATTCGAAGACGTCGCTCTTAGTGATCTGGAAGACCGCAGCGGTCAGCAGCAGCTTGTCATCGAACAGATCGGCCTTCACGCCCGCTTCATAGCTGGTCGAGCTTTCGGAACGACCGTCGCCGATATCGGTGCCGTTATCAACGCAGATGCCGCCATAACCGCAATTGCCGCCGAGATCGGATTCCCCGCCATTGATGTTTTTCGCGGTGCCCCAGTTGAAATAGACGTAGACTTCTTCGAGCGGCTTGATGCCGATGCCTGCATGGCCGTTCCACAACGTGTCCTTGTAGCGATAGTCGGTCACCGTGCCGCGGCTGTCGACCGTGTTGCGGTAGTTGAACGCATCGACCCGCACGCCGCCATGGACGGACAGCCAGGGATTGATGTCGACCGTATCCATAAGATAGACGGACATCGTTTCCACCTGCCACGCGCTGTCAACGCTACCGAAGGCAATATCGCGTTGCAAAATATTGTGGAGGTCGTTGGCAATCACATTGCGGTTTTCATCGGTGATGCAATAGGACGGGCTGGGACCGCCGCGACCGTCTGTGACGCAGTTGGTCGCTCCATTGGTGGTCAGGTCATAGGTGCCGTTGGCAACCTTGAGATTGGAATATTCGGTACCGGCAACGATATTGTGGCCGATCGAGCCAGTGACAAACTCACCGAGGATGTTGAACTGGTTGACGAAATATTCGACGTCCTGATTGCCCTGGTGCGTGCTCAGGGTCACCGGCGCGAACGTATCGGTCGCCGGATCATAGGCGCCGCCGCGTAGCCCAGTCAGGACATAGCCGTTCGAAGTTTCGCCATAGCGGGTCGAATTGACGATGGTGAAACCGTCAAACGGGGTGATGAAAATGCGTCCGGTAAAGGTATCGACGTTGGTGTTGAGAAAGTCTTCCGACTGGGTGTAATTGGGGGCATCGTCCCAGGGACCATAGACCGTCACGTCGCCCGGGCCCGTGCCCGTTGGCCGTGGTACATAGCTGCCCAGATCCGGCTTGTCATCGGCTTCCAGATGATAGTAATCGAGCAACACTCGAATCGTGTCATTCAGCTTGAAACTGCCAGAAATCGCTGCGCCAATGCGCTCCCGATCCGAGAAGTTGCGGTTCGGCGCTTCATCATAGCCATAGAGGAGGTTGGCGCGGACCGCGATATTGTCGTTCAGGGCCCAGTTGCTGTCGAGCGTCACGCGATAATAATCATCGGTGCCGATGCCCGCGTCAATCCGGTTGAAATTATAGTCGGTGCTCGCCTGCTTGGTGATCGAGTTGACCGCGCCGCCGGTGGAGCCGCGGCCAGCAAAGGAGGAGCTTGGCCCCTTGGTGATTTCGATCTGTTCGACGGCAAAGGTTTCGCGGGTGGTCATGCCGGGGTCGCGGAGACCATCGACAAACACATCGCTACGCGCTTCATGGCCGCGAATGATATAGCGGTCGCCAAAAGCATTGCCGTTTTCGCCGGTACCGACGGTCACACCGGGCTGGTTGTCCAGAACGTCGCGCAAATTGGTTGCGCCCTGCTCTTCGAGCTGGGTTTCGGTGAGTATGGTGATCGTCGCCGGTGTCTCCGACAACGGTTTTACGCGGCGCAAGTCACCGGAAACGCGTGCCTTATAAGGCACGCCTTTTTGCGTGTACGGGTTCACATCAGCCGCATTATCTTCGATCTGCAATGTTTCCAGTTCGACCTCTTCGGGCTCTGCATCCTGTGCAAAGGCTGGGGTGTGGACGAGCGCTGTAGTCAAACCCAATGCAACAAATGCACTACGTTTGCCGAGGCTGGAGAAGCGCAGGCTTGCTGGTTTCGAGATCGGCGATTGATTTGTGCTCATCGTGAATTTTCCTTTTTTTCAACGAGTTCTGAGTGAATAATCTATGGGTAGCGAGATCGTGACTTTGTCCTGCGCCATTGATGCAGGCATCGATGGTAGCGGCGCGACGCGTTGCATCAGCGCCAGGGTGGCCTGGTCGAGGATGGCGTGGCCGCTGGAACCGGTGATTGAGACATTGGATATGTTGCCGCTGCGATCGACCGTGAAGCGGACCTTGACCACGCCCTGCTCGCGGGCCTTGCGCGCTTCCGTCGGATATTTTTTCCGCTGGTTGAGATGCGCGCTGACCATCGCGTAATAGTTGACCTGTTCCTTCTTCGCCTTTGCGCTATTGCCGGCGCTGTTACTGGGTACAGAGCTTGTTGCCGCGGTCGGCGCTGGCTCTGTCCTGCTCGGAGCAGGTGCTGTGACCGGAGTAGGACTGGCCTGAGGCGTCGGGGTCGCCAGTGAGAGCGTGCGCTTCGGCTCGGGGGGCAGCAGGACCGCATCGTCCGGCAATGGCGCACGTATGGTCGGCACGTTGAACGGCAGCGCCTGTTGCGGCGGGATATATTCCGGCTGCGATGCGGGCACAGGCTCAGAAACGGCCTTGCTCGCGCTCACAGGGGGAAGCTCCACCAAAACCACCGGTTCAGGGATCAGGGGTTCGTTTGGAGACTTCCACGCTGTAGCAGCCAAGCCGAGAACGGCATGCGCTGCGACAGCAATGGCTGCGGCGGACACCCAGCGACGTTTTTCGTCAGACCTGAGCATTGCGTCGCTCATTTTACCGATCCGGATTCCGCGCCGACCAAAGCGACATGGAGATAGCCGGCCGAGCGCAGTTCGTTCATCGCGCCCATGATCGTGTCATAGGTGATTGTTTTGTCTGCTCGCAAAAAGATGCGCTGCTCTCGGTCGGACCGGGTGGCGGACTCGATCGCCGATCGCAGGCCGGTTTGCGGCACCGCGGTTTCGTTGACCAAAAGTTTACCGTCGGCCTGGATCGACAGGAACACCGGCTTGTTCGGTTTCGGCGCAGCGGCTGCTGTGGAAACCGGCAGATCAACCTTGACATCAACCGTTGCCAGCGGCGCAGCGACCATGAAAATAATCAGCAACACCAGCATAACGTCAATGAACGGCGTAACATTGATCTCGTGATTGACCGGCAGGTCATCGCTGTTGTCGGAAAGCCGGATCGACATCGTCTCAAACCTTTCCGGTCTGGGCCGTGCCGCGGCTGAGGTCGCGGGACACGAGGCGCAAGATGGCGGCTGCGGTGTCCGATACCAGCGCGCGATAGGCCGAAATCTGGCGCGAGAAATGATTGTACATCACAACGGCGGGAATGGCGGCCACGAGGCCTAGAGCGGTGGCCAACAGCGCCTCGGCGATGCCGGGGGCGACCACCGCTAGATTGGTCGTCTGCTTCTCGGCAATGCCGATGAAGCTGTTCATAATGCCCCAGACCGTGCCAAACAGGCCGACGAAAGGAGCGGTTGCGCCAATCGTCGCCAATATATTGATACCTCGTGTCATCTTGCGGGAGAGAGCGGCTTCATATCTTTCAAAGCGGGAAACGATCCGCTCCTTGACGCCCTCACCATCGTGCAGGGCATCGGTGGACAGCGCGAGTTCGGCCGACGCCTCTTTTACCAAGGCGGTGCCGGCCAGAACCGGGTCGCGGTTGGCATCGTCCAGAGACCGAAGCTTGGCGACTGCATCATGGACGATCCGTTCTGCCGCCATCGCCTTGCGCAGTTCGGAAAGCTTGGCGAGAAATATTGTCCAGCTGGCCAGCGAAGCGATGATCAGGCCGATAATGACGGCCTTTACGATCCAGTCAGCCTGAGCAAACATGCCCCACACGCTCATTTCGACAGGAATGGTGGACAAGGGAATGGCAGCGGCTGGTCCGGCGGCGATTAGCAACGCTGCGGCTGCCATGGAGTTTGTAATCCGTCCCGTAAGTCTTCTAGCCACTCTTGCCCCCTTGATAATGGTTCTGCGAATCATTCTCATCACAGGCAGGGCAATTACAGCTTCTTATTGCTATTGCAAGTGATTCTCATTATTAATTATGTGAAGCAGATGAACGGGGATGCCGGTTTCCCAGAGACCTTATATTAACGTGTCGGACAAGATGAAGATGGTTCGCGCGCTTAAAGCTCGCCCGCCATTGAACAGGCGAGCTTCCCATGTGCCAAATCCAGAAGGACCTAAAGCGCGCAAATGCGCGCAGCGGCGGTCTTGGCCTATCCTTCTACTGCCGCAAATTCGATGCGGTCAGCGGCTGCGCCGGACATGATGAAACCGATCGGGCGTTCGCTTTCTTCCTGCAAATGGCCGATGATGCTGGCGGTGCGAGCCAGCAGGGAAATGCCCTTCAGCGCAGCGAGCGGAAAGCCAACGTCCAGCATGACGGCAAGGATCGCCCCATTGACATTGACCGGCAGCCGAGCAGACCGGCGGCCACTGCACCGTGGAGGGCTTCTGGAGCGGTATGCAATCGCCAGTCACAAGTATTGGCCATAATCGGATATTCAGCCATTCATGATAATTTGCATTTGGAGTGCCAGAGATGTCATAAATTTCTGCGAATTTACCGATGTTTATCGATAGCGAAATGCTCCGCGACCAAAGCACGAACATCTATTCTGACTTTCAGGCGCGCAGCGAGTAGCGCCATGCCGCTGATCTTCCGCTGAACGAAGAGCAGATCAGTCGGCGGAATATGCCAGACCGCTTTGTCTGCCGCGACATCCATCCCATGACTACGCAACGGTTCGACAAAGCTGCGATCGCCGAAATCGAATTTCCCTGGCCGATTGAGTTGAGCGATGATCACATCGATCATCGCATCAATCGGTTCGCGGTGCCGGGAAATCGCAGCAGCGCTGACAAAGCCGGCAACCGCGGCTTCTTCGCGCACCGTGTCACGATCACCGGCCAGCGCGGCGATTATCAGTCTTTTATATCCGTCCGCAACCGCGGGATCGATTGGCCTGGCTGCGCCAAAGTCGAGCAGCACCAACTTGCCGGTTTCCGGTTGATAGCGATAATTGGCAAAATTGGGGTCCGACTGGATAACGCCAAATTCAAATATTTCTCGCATGACCAGTTTGAACAGCAAGTGCATCGCGGCGTCCCGCGTATCCTGAGGCGCGTCCACAAGCGCCTCGATCGCCCTGCCCTCGATAAAACTCATCGCCAGCACCTGATCCGTGGTGAATTCTTCATCGACCACCGGAATCACATATTCAGGGGTATCAGACAGCAACTCACCGAATAATGTCAGAAACCGGCCTTCCCGGACATAGTCAGCCTCCTCGTGCAACTGCTTCTTGGCCTCCTTCAGCAGCGGCGCAATATCGAGCTCGCTCGGCAAGAGACTGGAAATCCGCAGCAAGGTCGCCACATTGTCTACATCAGCGTCAATACTTTCCCTCACCCCGGGATATTGCACCTTGATCGCCAGGTCTCGGCCATCCGGTGTTTTGGCCCTGTGCACCTGACCAATCGAGGCCGCCGCGATCGGGGTTGCACCGAAGCGCAGGAAACGCTTGCGCCAATCCGGTCCCCATTGCTTGGCCAACACGCGTTCCAGCTGCTGCGGCGGCATCCGGTGAGCGTTGTCGCGCAGCCGCGCCATGATCTCGGTCAGTTCTGGCGGCAGCATGTCCCCCGCATCCAGTGAGATCATCTGACCGAGTTTCATGGCAGCGCCGCGCAAATGGGACAATCGGTCGGCCATTCTCGCCGCATTGCCGGGTGTCAGCATCATATTGCGGACCGTCGGGCGGTCGCCATCGGCCAGTCGCCGCGCGCCTTCGGCCATCATGCCACCAGCCACACCGCTTGCCAGACGCCCGAATTGACCGAGACGAGACAACCGGCCCTGCGGCACCGCGCGGTTTTTCTGGTTGCGGCGATCGTCCTTCATAACGTTACCATCCCCGGCTTCCGGGCACGCCCTTGAACGGGCCGGCGAGGTTGCTGGTTATCCAGCCGCCGTAAAATTCACCCGGCTGCGGGATGACCGTTTCTCCATCGACACGGCACCTGTCGAAAGGTGCCGCATAAAAGGCGATATGGTCTCGCAAGATCGAGAACGCTGCGCTGGGATTGGGATAGCTCCAGCCAACGCGCGGTAACAGGCTATCGCCTACAGCCACATCCCAATAGACCGCGGCGCCTTTCCATTCGCAAAAGGAACTTCCCTCTGCCCGCCGCAGCAGGCCGGGAGCGATATCCGATACCGGAATATAATAGCTGGGCGGATGACTGGTCTCCAGTGTCCGCACACTGCTCCGCGTATTTGCGACAATCTGCCCCCGATGCTCGATCATGATCCGGGCTGCGCATCGCTCGGCTACCGCTGGACGGGGATAGTCCCAGACGCTCTCTTGCCCTGCGGCAACGGGTTCCGGTCGCGGGCTCATGTTTTCAAACTTTCATCAACCGTCCAGCCAGCATGCCAGCTGCCATTTCCCTTACTCGCCCATTGGGACATATTGCGCACTCCAATCCGCTTGGCGAAAGCCAAGCATCGACGTATCTCAATGCGCGTATATTCCGGACAAGACCATACGGCTGAAAGACCAATATTATGAAAATTGCTATTGTTGGTGCCGGGCTGTCGGGTCTGGCCTGCGCGGAGCATCTGGTCCTCGCGGGCCATGAGGTCAGCCTGTTCGACAAGGCTCGTGGCGCGGGCGGACGGATGTCGACGCGGCGGATCGACAGCGCCGCGGGCCAAGTCAGCTTTGACCATGGTGCCCAATATTTCACCGCTCGCGATCCGGCCTTTCAAGCGGTGGTCAGCCAATGGCAGGATTCCGGGTCTGCTGCCCGCTGGCCCGCCGCTGGTCCGGAAGCATGGGTTGGCGTGCCTGCCATGAACGCGCCGATCAAGATGCTCGCAGCGCAGCATGACGTCTCATGGTCCACGCCTATCGATGAATTGGTACAACAGGAGGCCGGTTGGCGCCTGAGTTGCGATAAGGCTGTCATCGACAGGCAGTTTGACGCCGTGGTTCTGGCCATCCCGGCCGAACAGGCGGCGGCTTTGCTGGTGCCATCGGACAAGGGCTTTCATCGGATAGCCGCCAACACTGCTTCTGATCCCTGCTGGACATTGATGCTGGCTTTCCTCGAGCCGCTGGAAACAGCCAAAATGGTAATCCGTGATGATGCCATCATCGGCTGGGCCGCCCGCAATTCGGACAAGCCCGGTCGCACCGGACCGGACGCCTGGGTCATTCAGGCCTCTCCAACATGGTCGAAGGAGCATCTGGAAGAAGACCAGCATCAGATTGTCGCCGCCTTGTCCGCTCGGTTCGCGACCCTCCTGGACGCCCCTCTGCCCGAACCGCTGATCGCCTCGGCACACCGGTGGCGCTATGCGCGATCTGGCAAAACGGATCAGAACGCGCTCTACAGCAAAGATTTGAAGATCGGCATCTGTGGCGACTGGCTGATCGGCCCGCGAGTGGAATGTGCCTGGAGATCCGGAACGGCGCTGGCCAGAATGATCCTCGCTTAAAACGCTGCCAGCGCGAGAGTGGTCAGGCCCAGACCGCTCGACAGCAGAATCCGCAGCCGCAGCATCCAGTCCGGCATGATATTCAAACGGTTCAACCGGACATCAACCCACAAAACCGCAATCAGGCTGATGCCGAGCACCGCCAGCGACGGCCCGGGCCAGGTTGTGCCGATCATCCATGGGATGCCGCTGGCTACCGCCAGCAGACTGGGTATGACCGCAACGCTATAGACCCATTGCGGCGCACCCGGACTGGCGACCGCCAACCCCCACCAAAATCCGCCCAGAAAACTGAAGATCACGGCGGCATATAGAAAGCCGGCGCTCAGTGCGATGAACCGCGTGTTGTCGTCAAACACCGCTACCAGGCAAAGCAGTTGCGGCAACAGGCCTGCCAATCCAAGAAAGGTGGCTGAAAAAGAAAGATTGTTCTGCACGCGATGTCCCGTTGGCGGTTACAGTCCCTGTTTGTTTATGTGCTTTATATTTCGGGATTTTTCAATCGCAGTCTGCCAGATTTTCGAACCGCCGCTTCCGGGACAAATGATGACCGCGGCATAAGCTGTTCGAGGAAGGAGCGGGATATATTCTGAAACGGTTGGGAAACGCAATTCGACAGAATTGATCGTGTATGTTTCTAAAGCAAAGCGATGGGCGGCTTAGCTGCGCCTACGTCTATCCAGCCGATGGCAATTAACGGGCGATAGATTCAGCGTCGAGAACATAACAGGCTGGCGACATGTCGCCTCGAAAGTTCCCGATGCGGGTGACCTATACCTTTGCCAAGGGCCGCGACTTTGCCGCCTGGGTCGGGCTTACGCCAAGGCAGCACTCGACCGGCGGAAAACAGAAGCTCGGCGCGATCTCGAAGATGGGAGAACGCACCCTGCGAAGGCTTTTGATTATCGGTAGCAGCGCCGTTGTGCTCCAGGCAAGCAAACGCGGTGCGCCCAAAGGATCTTGGCTAGAACAAATGCTGGCGCGCAAGCCGCGCATGCTGGTCACAGTGGCACTTGCCAACAAGACCGCCCGCATTGCCTGGGCAGTGTTGACGAAGAACGAGGATTACAAAGCTCCGGTCGCAGTCGCGGCGTAAGCTGAGGCGGACCAGAGGTCGTCGGAGGATGTAGGCGGTCGAAGGAGGGTATGGCAAAACAGTCGGCGAGACGGGATCGGAAGAACCAGGGCTTTCCACCGTGCTTCATCAGCACG
>JAGXGT010000090.1 GCA_024636595.1 Sphingomonadales bacterium
ACCCATATCCCAGTGATGCAACTTGACCTGGGCACTGACCCGCGAACCGAGATATAGCGGCGGATGCACGACCGGCTGATCGATGAATTCGGCCGCGTCATCCGCCCCGACGATGAGCGCCGCGCTCCGGTATGGACGCTGGTGCAGGGCGTGATCGGTGCACGCGCGAAGACGGCGGTGTCCAACGACAATAGCGACCGGTTGCTTGCCGAATATGGGACTTGGGAGAAGGTTGCCGAAGCGGACCTTGGCGCGCTCACACGCACCTTGCAGACCGCTACCTTTCCGGCGATGGCGGCGGACCGTCTGAAATCCTGTTTGCAGGAGATTATCCGGGAGCGCGGTAGCGCCACTCTCGACCATCTGGACAAGCTCGATACCGCCGAGGCCATGGCGTGGCTGGAACGGCTGCCAGGGGTTGCACGCAAGATAAGTGCCGGCGTGATAAACACCAGTCACTTCAATCGCAAGGCGCTGGTGCTGGATACCGGGCATCGCCGGGTGGTTCAGCGGATGGGGCTGGTGCCGGCCAAAGCCGATACGGCGCGCGCTTTTGATGCGTTGATGCCGGTCTTGCCGCGCGAATGGTCAGCAGAAGATATTGATGAGCACCATCTGCTCGGCAAACGGCTGGCGCAAACCATCTGCCGACCCAAACAGCCCGATTGTGCATCTTGTCCGGTGCGCAGCGATTGTGAATTTGTCTGACATGACCAAGCCCGACCAACCAGAGCAAATAGAGCCGGACCAAGTCGAGACGGTCTACCGCCGCCTCGCCGAGGCGATGCCCGGCCGGACACCGGATGCCAAAGGACCGAAGGGACAGCCGGATGCCTTTCGCTCCTGCATTTCCTGTATGCTTTCGGCGCAGTCGCTGGACCGGAACACCGCCAAGGCTGCGGCCGCCTTGTTCGCGCTGGCGGAGACGCCGGAAGAGATGCTGGAACTGGATGATCGCGATATTGCGGCGGCGATCAAACCGTGCGGACTCTATAATGTTAAGACGCGCAGCATCCGGAAATTCTGTGAGCATTTGCTGGCCGAACATGGCGGGGTGGTGCCAAATAAGCGGGAGGGGCTGCTGTCGATGCCCGGCATTGGCCGGAAATGCGCCGATATTGTGATGAGCTTTACCTTCGGTGCCGACGTGATCGCCGTGGACACCCATGTCCATCGGGTGTGCAACCGCATCGGCCTGACCAGCGCGAAGACTGCAGACAAGACCGCGCAGCAACTGGAAGAGCGCAGCCCCGATTGGGCCTTGCGCGACGGTCATTTCTGGCTAATTCAGTTCGGGAAGCGAATCTGCACTTCCCGGAGCCCCAAATGTGACCGATGTCCGGTGGCTGACATCTGTCTCTGGCTCAAAGCGCAGCAGAAACAGGAACAAAGTGATGAGTAACGAAACCAAAATGTACGGCATTTCCAATTGCGACACCGTCAAGAAGGCACGCAACTGGATGGAACGCAATGGCATCAGCTATGTTTTCCACGACTATAAAAAGTCCGGCATTACGAAGGACAAGCTGGAAATGTGGGTGATGCAGGTCGGCTGGGAAGCGCTGGTCAACAAGCGCGGCACGACCTTTCGCAAGCTTCCCGACATGGTGAAGGAAAATATCGGCGACGATACGGCGGTGATGGTGATGGCGGAAAACCCCAGCATGATCAAACGCCCGGTGCTCGAGCATGGCGATGAACTGGTCGTCGGATTCAAGGCTTCGGATTATGAAGCCGCCGGACTGGCCGCGCGCAACAGCTAGTGCTGGTTGGCTGGCGTGTTTCGGGATGGTCAGAGATTTTCCGATCACCCCGCGCAGCATTTTGCCCCGTTTACCCCGATTGCCGTATCGCCGATCCGCATTTCTGATTTTATCAGGGCTGCAGGCATAAAAGTGTTATATTCCGAGGCTATCCGGATCTGGATGCCAATGACACTGATCGCCGCGGCGGATTTTGGTATCAGGAAAAGGACAAGCTAATGGTTCAGGCAAAATGGAATGACGTGGTGATTGCAGAAAGCGATGACACGGTGGTGGTCGAGGGCAATCATTATTTTCCGCGCGATTCTGTCTGGTCGAAATATCTGATGCACAGCGACGCGACCAGCCATTGCCCCTGGAAGGGCGATGCGTCTTACCATTCACTGATCGTCTATGGTGAAATCAATGACGATGCCGCATGGTATTATCCTGCGCCGAAAGCGGCGGCAGCCGAAATAGAAGGACGGATAGCGTTCTGGAAAGGCGTCGAAGTTAGCTAGTTATGGACCTCCGCAAGGCCACTTTGTTCGCATTTACACTGCTATTGGCTGGTTGCGGCGTTCAGGCGGAACCGGGCGGAAATTTGGAGATGCAGGTGGCAACATTGAGTGGAGGCCCGCCAATCATCATCGCCCATCGCGGTGCCAGCGGCGAGCGCCCGGAACATACGTTGGCCGCTTATGCGCTGTCGATCGAGCAAGGCGCGGATTTTATCGAACCCGATCTGGTGCTGACTAGGGATGGCATATTGGTGGCGCGGCACGAGAATGAGATCAGCGAGACCACCGATGTCGCCGACAAGCCGGAATTTGCCGATCGCAAGATGGTCAAGATGATCGACGGCCAGCGCCACGAAGGCTGGTTCACCGAAGATTTTACCCTGGCCGAGCTGAAAACACTGCGGGCCAAGGAACGGCTGCCGCAATTGCGCGCGGCAAATGCGGCCTATGATGGTCAGTTTGAAGTGCCGACCTTTGAAGAGATATTGCAATTGGTGCAACAGCAGGAAAAGCAAGGCGGGAGGCGGATCGGTGTCTATCCGGAAACCAAACATCCGAGCTATTTTGCCTCGATCGGGCTGCCGCACGAACGGGCGCTACTTTCCCTGCTCGCCAAATATGGCCTGAACAGCGCCGACGACCCGGTTTTTATCCAGTCGTTCGAAGTTGGCAATCTGATCGCCCTCGACAAAATAACCAAGATCCGGTTGGTGCAGCTGGTGGCCAGTGAAGCCGGTCCGCCAGATATAGACGGGCAGACTTACGCCGCGATGATCACGGCGGATGGTCTGAAAAAAATCGCCAGCTATGCGGACGGGATAGGGCCGTCCAAGGATCTGGTGATTGGCCGCAATGCCATTGGCCAGCTAGGCGCGCCGACCGGTCTGGTGGCAGCGGCGCACAAGGTCGGACTGCTTGTCCATCCCTGGACCTTCCGCCGCGAAAATTATTTTCTGCCAAACGATTTCAAGAGCGGCATTGATCCACGCGAACCCGGAGATCTGGCTGGCGAAGTGCATGCATATGTGGCAGCTGGCGTGGATGGGCTGTTCAGCGACAATCCGGATCAGGCGGTGGCGGCGATCAAGCGTTAGCCGCGAAGCTGGCCTTATCCTCCGCCGTCGCTTATCAGGACCAATCTATCCACTCACTGCTGAGTATTGCCATGTCCACGACCTTCAAACTTGATACGTCCACCAGTCGCGCCAATCCGCGGCCACAGCCGATGCGGCGACTGTCCGTTCCCAAAATCCAGGGCCGCAAGGTCGATGGCGTGACCGCCGAGCCGGTGGTCATGCTGACTGCTTATACTGCGCGGACGGCGCAATTGCTTGATGCCCATTGCGATATATTGCTGGTCGGCGATTCGCTGGCGCAGGTGGTTTACGGTCTCGATTCGACGATTCCGGTCACGCTCGACATGATGTGCAATCATGGCGCGGCGGTGGTCCGGGGCAGCTATCACAGCGTCGTCGTCGTCGATATGCCGTTCGGTTCCTATGAAGCGTCGCCGGAGAAAGCCTATGAAAGCGCTGCCCACATTCTCAAGGAAACCGGTGCGGCTGCGGTCAAGCTGGAAGGCGGTGAAGTCATGGCGGAGACCGTCGCTTTTCTGGTCCAGCGCGGGATTCCGGTGGTTGGCCATGTCGGTCTGACACCGCAGGCGATTAATGTGCTGGGCGGCTATGCCGCACGCGGTCGCAGCGATGCAGAAGCGAAGAAAATTGTTGGTGACGCCGTCGCTTTGGACAAGGCGGGTGCGTTTGCGATCGTCCTGGAAGGCGTTCTGGAGCCGATTGCGATCGAAGCGACCAAGGCAGTTGATGCCATTACCATCGGCATCGGCGCATCGGCACAATGCGATGGTCAGGTGCTGGTGACGGAAGATATGCTCGGCATGTTCGACCGGACAGCGCGCTTTGTGAAACGCTATCATAATATTGCCGAGCAAATTGACCAGGCCGCCGAGCAATATGCCGGAGAGGTCAGGGAGCGCAGCTTTCCGGGGCCCGATCAGCTCTATCAACCGAAAAAATAGCGAAATATTTCCCATTCGCCTTATCTTCCGTTCAGCCTGTGGAAATGGTCAATAGACTTTTACATTTGCTATTGTGGGCGCTAAAGGACAGCCGATTGCAAAGCGCCATCGCCTGACTGGCGAGTAAGGCTGCGCGAAACAGATTTGAGGAAGCCACTTTGGCCAAAGACAAAGATAAAGCACCAGAAAAGCAGACGGATCGTTCGGAGCAAGTGTTCTTGCGCGAAGTCGACGAAGCGGTACGCGAAGATCAGTTGAAGACTTTCGCTACCCGTTACGGAATCTGGATTTTTGCGGCTGTTATCATTGGCCTCGGCTCTCTGGCCGGTTGGATCTTCTATCAAAACAACCAGAGTGAGGATTCCGGTCTTCGTAGCGAGGAATATGTCGCTGCGATCGACAGTATTCGCCAGAACAATCTGGACGGTGCCGCGAAAGCGCTAGAGCCACTGATGGAAGCCGAACAGGCGGGTTATCGGGCCGCGGCACAGGTGCTGCAAGCCAATATTGCGCTGGAAAAAAACGACCCGAAAAAGGCGATCGAAGGCTATGGCAAGGTCATTGCTGACGAAAGCCTGCCGCAACCTTTTCGTGATCTCGCACTGATCCGCAAGACCGCTGCCGAATTTGACACGCTAAAGCCCCAGCAGGTGGTTGACCGGCTTAAGCAACTGGCGGTGCCAGGCAATCCTTGGTTCGGCAGCGCTGGCGAGATGGTCGCGATATCCTATCTGAACATGGACAAGTCTGACTTGGCCGGGCCGCTTTTCGGCCAGTTGGCGAAAGATGACAATGTCCCGGCCACGATCCGGTCGCGTGCTTTGCAAATGGCGGGCGTCGAAGGCATTGACGCTGTCGAACTGGACAGCGATGATAAAAAAGCTGCACCGCTCAATGCGGTCGTGGCTGAGGGAGAATCCAAGGAATGATTTCCGGTAAGAACTTGATCGCCGGCCTGCTGGCCCTGTCCCTGTTGTCCGGCTGCGGCATATTGGGCGGCGGCGATGGCGAGGACAAGAAAAACACGCCGACGCTTGGCAAACGCACCCCGATATTGAGCGGGGAAAGCGGCGCGGAAGTCGATCCTGCTCTGGCCTCGATTGCCGTAATCCTGCCGGCTCCGGTGGCCAATAGCGAATGGGCGCAATCGGGCGGCAACGCGAGCAAATCGATTGGCCATGTTGCTCTGGATGGCAGTCTCGCTCGAGTCTGGACCGCGAATATCAGCGGCACCAATAAACGCGAACGGCTAGCCTCCGCGCCCGTCGTGTCGGGCGGGCGGCTGTTTGTCACAGATACCCAGGCTATGGTCCACGCCTTTGACGCTGCTACCGGTGCAAAAATCTGGTCGACCGAGATGGGTGTGAACGGGGATGGGGAATCCTCGCTGTTTGGTGGCGGAGCAAGCGTGTTCGATAATATCGTCTACGCCACCAATGGCGTTGGCGATGTCGTCGCGCTTAATGCGGCTGACGGCAGCCAGATATGGAAAGTCCGTCCGGCTGGGCCATTGCGCGGTTCGCCGACGATTTCCAATGGCAATGTCTATGTGATGACCCAGGACAACCAGATCTATGCGCTCAACATGCTTGATGGATCGGTGCAGTGGAATGAAGCAGGGACCGTCGGTCTGGCTGGTATTTTCGGCGTCGCCGCCCCTGCCGCTGGTCAGGGCACGATCGTCGCTGGCTACTCCTCGGGCGAACTGACCGCCTATCGTTACGAGAATGGTCGCAATCTCTGGAATGATGCGCTCGCGCGGACCAGTATTTCGACGTCGGTTGCGACGCTGTCCGATATCGACGCCGATCCGGTGATCGACCGCGGCCGTGTCTTCGCGCTCGGTCAAGGCGGCCGTATGGCGGCCTATGAACTGGTCACCGGCCAGCGGATATGGGAACTAAATATTGCCGGGATCACGACGCCCGTTGTCGCGGGCGAGTGGGTGTTTGTGCTGACCGATGACGCGAAGCTGCTGTGCATTGCGCGGCCGAATGGCAAGGTTCGCTGGATCAGCCAGCTTGCCGATTTCAAAAACGAGAAGAAGAAGAAAAACCCGATCAACTGGACCGGGCCGATATTGGCCGGGAATCGGCTGATCGTGGCCAGCACCGAAGGCGACGTCGTGGCGATTTCGCCCGCTGAGGGATCCAGCCAGACGCTGTTCGAACTGGACGACGGCATTTCGCTGCCGCCGATCGTTGCGGGCGGCATGCTATATATTCTCGACGACAGCGGTCGTATTTCCGCGTTCCGCTGAGGATCAGAACCAAAGGACAGGGACCGGCTTTATGCTGCCCAATATTGCAATCATAGGTCGACCGAACGTCGGCAAATCAACCCTGTTCAACCGTCTGGTGGGCAAGAAGCTGGCGCTCGTCGATGACACGCCGGGGGTCACCCGTGACCGCCGCGAGGGCGCGGCCAATCTGCTCGGGCTAGAATTCAACGTCGTCGATACGGCGGGCTATGAAAATGAAGATGCCAAAAGCCTGCCCGGGCGGATGCGCAAGCAGACGGAACTTGCGGTTGCCGGAGCGGAGCTGGCGATCTTTGTGATCGATGGCCGCGCCGGTCTCACGCCGCTCGACGAAGAAATAGCGCGCTGGCTGCGAAGCGCGAAAACGCCGGTGATATTGCTGGTCAACAAGGCCGAGGGCAGGGCAGCGGAATCGGGCATATTGGAAAGCTATGCGCTCGGTTTCGGCGACCCGATTCCGTTCAGCGCCGAACATGGCGACGGCATGGCCGACCTGTTTCAGGCGATTCAGCCCTATGTCGAGAATTTTAAGGCCGCAGCCACCGAAGAGCCAACCGATGAATCCGCGCCGCTGAAACTGGCGATTGTCGGGCGTCCCAATGCCGGCAAGTCGACGCTGATCAACAAGATGCTGGATGAAGACCGGATGATCACCGGTCCGGAAGCGGGCATCACGCGGGACAGTATCACTGTTGACTGGGTCTGGCATGACGATGATCTGACCGAGGAAGAGAAGCTCGACGGGATCGAACCCGACCGCAAGGTCCGTCTGATCGACACCGCCGGCATGCGCAAACGTGCCAAGGTCAATGACAAGCTGGAAAAGCTGGCCGTTGCCGATGCCCGTCACGCGGTAGATTTTGCGGAAGTGGTGGTGCTTCTGCTCGACGCCACCAAGGGTCTTGAGGCGCAGGATCTGCGCATCGCCGACCATGCGATTCAGGAAGGCCGCTGCGTCGTTATTGGAATCAACAAATGGGATGTGGCCGAGGGCCCGAGCAAATTGTTCAACGGTATCCGGGCAGCGCTGAATGACGGACTGGCGCAGGTGCGGGATGTGCCGCTAATCGCCGTGTCCGCCTTCACTGGCAAGGGCATAGACCAGCTGATGAAAGCGGCCTTCCAGGCCCGCCGGATATGGTCACAGCGCGTATCAACCGGCAAGCTCAATCGCTGGTTTGAAGATGCGATAACCGACAACCCACCGCCAGCGCCGGGCGGCAAGCGGATCAAGTTGCGCTATATCACCCAGGCCAAGACCCGGCCACCGTCGTTCGTCATATTCGGAACCCGGATTGACGAACTGCCCGAGAGCTATCGGCGCTATCTGATCAACGGTATCCGCCGCGAACTCGGCTTTGGCGGCGTTCCGGTGCGGTTGATCATCCGTGCGCCAAAAAACCCCTATCACGAAAAAGACTGACTTCTCAAAATCATAGCAAAAACCAGGGATCAACTTGGTTAATCATGTTTGAACGCAGTAACAAAGTCTTTACCGGATAGGCCTAAGATCGCAGGAGAGTAGCGTATTTCCGCTATTTTTACCGGGAGCGTTCGGTGGCGCCACTAGAAAGCGAATTGATTGACTGGGCGGTTTGCACGGCAACCCGGTCGGCGCTTGGCGCGAATTTCATTCGTATACTCGGCTATTTCCGCGAAGACGGCAACGAATCGGTCGGCAAGATCGAGGCCGCCATGCGCGCCAATGACCCTTTCGAAATGGTCCTTGCTGCGCACAAGCTCAAAGGCGAGGCGCTGCAATTTGGTGCGTTGCGACTGAGCCTGGTGGCAGAAACGATCGAAATGACCGCGCGCGTCTGCATCGAACATCACGAGACGCCCGATGAGATACTCCGGCTGGTGGTGACGTTACGGCCGATGTTCGAAGAAACGCTGGCGATATTGGAAAAAGATGCCAGCCCGGTGGTCCAGCAGCGGCATCCGTTAGGGTTTGGTCGCCGGTTCGGCTGAATTAGGAGCCTTCGACCGGTTTCGACTGCAGCTGGATATAATTTTCGATTCCCATCCGTTCAATCATATCGAACTGCTGCTCGAGCGAATCGACATGGTCTTCTTCGCTTTCCAGGATTTCGGCGAACAGATCGCGGCTGACATAATCGCGGACGCTCTCGCAATATTCGATCGCATCCTTCAGCATCGGTAGCGCTTCATACTCAAGCTCAAGATCGGCTTTGAGGACTTCCTCGACCGTTTCGCCAATCTTCAGCCGGCCCAGCAGCTGGAAATTTGGCAAGCCATCGAGAAAGAAAATCCGCTCGGCAAGCTTGTCGGCATGCTTCATTTCATCGATCGATTCGTGCCGCTCGAATTCAGCCAATTTGGTCACGCCCCAATTGTCGAGCATGCGATAGTGCAGCCAATATTGGTTGATCGCGGTGAGTTCGTTTTTCAGCGCTTCGTTGAGAAACTCAATGACTTTCGTATCGCCCTTCATGGCAGCGTCCTTCCCGGTATTCGGTCCATAGATTGGCTGAAGTCATACAGCATTGGCCGACGAAGCGAAAGGGCAGCTTCGATAGAAAATATAAATATTTCAACGATTTGATAACGAGAATGCTAAGCGGTCGCAACTTCCGACTTGATAATGGTCTGAGCGAAAGCAAGGCATTGGCCGCATTTTGGCTTGCGTCCAAGCAAGGCGTAGACCTGCGATGGCCGATCGGCACCGCTGCGCACCGCAGCTCTCAGGTCTTTTTCCTTAATTGCATTACAGACGCAAACAACCATTTCCGTTCCTCTCGGCGACTCGTATATCGCTAATGATAATAGATCGCAATAGCAAAAATGGGGTTAATTTTTCTTTGGCGTGTTTCGCATCAACTGCGCCTGTCCTCTGGCCAAACTGCGCCATAGCCATTCCAGCGGGCCATAACGAAAGTGGTTCAGCCATGGTTCTGACCAGATCAGCATCAGCGCCCATGCGGCGGCCACGAACAGGTACAGCTCCGCACGCCCGACAGACGCGTAGAGCCCCAAGCCCCAACCGTAAAAGATAAACGTCATCAGCAGGCTGGTGCCAAGATAATTGGTGAAGGCGGCGCGGCCGACTGCGGCGACGCGGCGGATCCACGATGTCGCAGAGAATTTCTGAATCAGGCCAATTAGCAAGGCCGCATAGCCGATGGTCATCAGCAATTGCGATGGCCAGTTCCAGGCGTAGCTGGCGTTCAGCATCAGCAGCATGCCGAACTTCCGGTAGATCAGGCCCAATGCGATGGTCGTAAGGATCACCGTGCCAACAGCGGTCAACCGCATGCCCAATCTGCGATATTCGGCGGGGCTCCATTTTCCGGTGAAAAAACCATTTTTGTAAAGTGCCATGCCGATCATCATCAGCGGCAGGGTTTCGGCCAGATTATAGGCGAGAAGGGTCAGTGGACCGAAGGGGTCGTTATGGAGCTTGTCGAGCAATATTGGGACAAAACCGGACCGATGGAGGGCTATATCTCCAGCAATGGCAGCCGGCTCCGAGCCAAAATCGGCGAGAAGTTTCGCAACCTCTTCGATCGCGGCGGCGCTGGCACCGGGAAGGCTCGCCTGATATTGTTGATATAGCAAGCTGCCGAACATCACCGAATAGCCGACAAAACCGATGGTAAAGATCAGCAGGGCGCGGCGGAAAAGATCTTCTGCGGTCAGGCCGCTCAGGAAATAGGCGATGCAACCGACGGCGGCGTAGAGGAACAGGATGTCGCCGAACCACAGGAAGAAAAAGTGCGCGAGGCCGAAGATCGCCAGCCAGGCCATGCGGGAAAAGTGGACCGTTGCCGGATTTTCGGCATTGCCCTGCGCCCGCTCGATGATCAGCATCATGCTTGCTCCGAACATGATGGTAAACAGGCCGCGCATCTTTCCGTCCACGAATATGTAGGACAGAGCCCAGACAATGATATCAGGCGGATCGGTGCCGCCATAGACCGCCGGACTGACATAGGCCATTTCCGGCATCGAGAAGCCGACGATATTCATCAGCAATATGCCCATCACCGCAAAACCGCGTAACGCATCAAGTTCAAGATAGCGGGCTGAGGGGGCAGCGCTGGTCATTTGAAATTCATTCGCCCTGAGCTTGTCGAAGCACTTTGGCGCGTAAAGCCCGGCTTATGGGCTGTGCTTCGACAGGCTCAGCACGAACGGAATAAGGCGATCGCAATGCGGTCACAGCCAGCTTGCGATCTGATCCAGCGGTTTTTTGATCGTCGCGTGCACCGGAATTGTAGCATCCGGGGCGGGCTTGCCGGCAACCAATATCATCATCGGCTTTTCATGGGAGGGCCGTTCGCAAAGCTCGTTCAGGAATTTCATCGGGTTGGGCGTGTGGGTGAGGGTAGCGAGCCCCGCATCGTGCAGCGCCGTGATCAGCATGCCGGTGGCAATGCCGACGCTTTCACTGACATAATAATTCTGTTTCATCTCGCCGGGATTTATGCCGCCTTTGCGCTGGCCGAAAATGACGATCAGATAAGCAGCGGTCTCCAGGAACGGCTTGTCGGCATCGGTGCCCAGCGGCGCTAGCGCCTCGAGCCACTCTTTGCCGGCCTTGCTTTCGTAAAATGCCCGTTCCTCTTCTTCCGCGGCGGCGCGCAGGGCTTTTTTCTTTTCCGGCGTTTCAATCACGGCAAAATGCCAGGGTTGATGATTGGCGCCATTGGGCGCGGTACCGGCGGCCAGAATCGCATTGGCAATCACCGCACGGGGAACCGGGTCATCGGCAAAATAACGACAGGTCCTGCGGGTTTTCATTGCGTCATAAAAATCCCGGGACCGCGCAATGCGCTCGGCGTCGGAATAGTCCGGCAATGCGGTGTAGGGCAGGGTGTCGTGAGGCTTCAAATTTCCATCTCCCGCTTCCATGGTCGCGCAAAGTTCGTCAAAGTTCGGGCCAATGAAGCCTTTTCAAAGGCCAGGTTTGGACGATATGCCGGATAGCGGAGCGATCTCCCGTAGGAAAGCCAATATTCTATATTGACACCAATGTTAGTAAGCGACATATGGCCATTATGAAAATCAAACATGACTTCTCTTCACCGAGTGATTCGGACAGACCCTTCATCCACCCGGATCGTCCGGCGGCCCGTTTTCGCCCGCTGAAAGCGCTCCATCATTTCCGCGAGCTGATCAAGGACAAGGAAGACACCGAACAGGTGTTCCATGTCTTTGAATCGCTGCCGCGTCCCGGCTTCCGCAAGGATGCCAAGGCATTTGTTGAAAGCGACAAGGGCAAGGGTCTGCTGGTCAGCGAACCCGAACTGGCGGCCCTCTTGGACGACCACGACCGCCTGCGCCAAATGCCGGCAGGCAGTCTTGCGCACGCCTATTGCGATTTCATGGAAAAGGAAGGCCTTAGTGCGGCCGGACTGATCGCCGAATATGACCGGTTCAGCCCGAACAAATTTGGTGACCTGATCGAATGGTATGGCTTTCGCCAGCGCGACACCCATGATCTGCTGCATGTCCTGACCGGCTATGGCCGCGATGCACTGGGCGAAGCCTGCGTGCTGGCCTTTACCTATGGCCAGAACCCCTCTCTGGGCAATGTCTTCATCGCTTACGCTGCCGGGCTGAATATGAAGAAACAAATCAAGAGCGATGCTCCGATATTCAGCGCGATCCGTGAAGCCCAGAAAATGGGCAAGGCCTGTCCGCGGATCAACGAAGAATCGATCACCGATCTCCTCGCCCAGCCGCTTGACGCATTGCGGCAACGGCTGCATATCAAGACACCGCATTTCTACCATGAAGCGCATGAGAAATTCCGGGCGCGGGATATTGATCCCTATGACATGTTGGCGCAGGCGGCCTAGTTGCACTAGTCATCCCAGCGTAGGCTGGGATCCAAACCAAAAGTGGTTAGATGCGCTAGATCAGTTTAGGCCCCAGCCTTCGCTGGGGTTACAGTTTTCAATCAGGATTGTTTGGAATCACCGCAATTCCTTGCGGATCACCAGTTTCAGTCCCGACCAGACCGCGTCCACCGCACAGACCTTGATATCGACAAAGCCCATTGGCAGCGCGACTTCGCGGATCGTGTCTTCGGTGATGTCGGTTTCGACTTTCGATGCCTTTTTCGGCCAGCTCACCCAGACTTGGCCAGCGGGGTCGATCATGTCGCGCAGCGCGGTAAGATGCTTTTCCATCACCGTGCGTTCCGTTGTGAAAATATGGGCGGCATGGATGCCGGGTGCGGGAAGCTTCTCTTCGGACAGGGTGAGGCCGTAATCCTCAATTTCAGCGCGAACGCTGTCCGGCATATCCGCAAACCAGACGCGCATTCCGTCCTTGAGCGAGAGCTTTTTGGCGAGCGGGGTGGAGGAATAGCCTGAAGTCATGGCTGATAGGCCATATCCAGACGCTGCGCCTGTGCCATCAGATTCCGATCCTGTGTCAGCAAGCGACCGTTTTCCAACATGCGGGCAGAAACCAGCAAATGCGCATCGACATAGCCGACGCCGGTTCCCGCCAGCCCGGCCCATTCGATAAAGGCAGCAACCTCCGAGGCCTCTGCAACAGGTGCCATTTGCAAATCCTGCAAAATTTCCCTGACTGCACTATTCTTGGGCAGACCGCTGAGCAGCAATTCGCCGTAAACGAAGGGATGGAGAAGTCGCCGCACCGACTGCACCGGCGGGCTGTCCAGCAATGTATCGATGCCCCGAAAATGATCTACCCATGTCGATGTATCGATGATGATCATGGCAGGCCTATTCGGAATTGACGAAACGCGGCGGGAGGCGGCGAGGTGGCGGATCAAGATCGGGCAGGCTGCCCTTCAGCTTGGCCAGCCGCTTTTCAGCGCCAATAGCGACCAGCTGCTCCAGCGCCATACGCAGGATCGTGGCGCGTTCGCTGATGCCGGTATATTCCATCGCCCGGTCCATCAGATCATCATCTATGGTAACAGTGGTTCTCATGCATCTCTGGTAGCATCATTTGATGCTAAATTCAACGCAACAGGATCAGTCTTCCATCCAGTCGCAGAAGAAGCTTTCATGAGCCTCGCGGAGATCGCTCACGGCAACCGGCTTTCCGTTCAGAATCAGCTGGTCGCCCTTCACCTGGCCGATTTTTTCAAACGGCACCTTCTCGCGATCAAGTTCGGCGTCGGCGCGATAGGTGATGACATAGCGGCCTTGCGCTTCGCTGAAGGCAAAGGCGCTGGTCATCTGGTCGATCTCTGCGCCGAGATTACCCGCCAATGCCATTTCGGCGAGCGTGACCGCAAGGCCGCCATCGCTGATATCGTGGACGGCGGTCACTTTGCCGTCAGCAATCAACTCACGGATCACGCGGCCAGCCCATAGTTCGTCCTTGAGGTCGACCTTGGGTGGCGGACCGTCCTGCAATCCGTGGATTTCCCGCAGCCATGTCGATTGGCCAAGTTCTTCATAGTGAAAGCCGATGGTGGCGATGAAGTCACCCTCATTCTTGAACCCGATGGTCATCATTGTGTCGAGATCGTTGATCAGGCCAACCGCACCAATGGCCGGGGTCGGCAGGATCGCATGGCTGACGCCGTCGGCGCCGGTGGTCTCGTTGTAAAGGCTGACATTACCGGACACGATCGGCATGTCGAGCGCGGTGAAGGCTTCCGCCATGCCTTCGATGCAGCCGACAAATTGCCCCATGATATGCGGTTTTTCGGGGTTGCCGAAATTCATGCAGTCGGTGGTTGCCAGCGGCTTGGCGCCGACCGCGCAGAGGTTACGATAGGCTTCGGCAATGGCCTGCTTTCCGCCTTCATAGGGATCGGCCTTGCAGTAACGCGGGGTGCAGTCGGTGGTGATCGCCAGACCCTTGTTGGTGCCGTGCACGCGGACAACGGCGGCATCGCCGCCGGAGCGCTGGGCCGTATCTGCGCCGACCTGGCTGTCATATTGTTCCCAGATCCAGCGGCGCGAGGCAAGCGCGGGGCTGGCCATCATCTTGAGCAGGTCCGCTCCAATATCCGTACTCTCGGGAATATCGCCAATGGGCTGGATATTGATATGCGCGGCATATTCCTCGCGAGTCAGATGTGGGCGATCATACAGCGGTGCGTCGTCGGCGAGTGGGCCGAGCGGAATATCGCAGACGGTCTCGCCCTTGTGGGTCAGCACCATCCGGCGGGTGTCGGTGACTTCGCCGATCACCGCGAAATCGAGTTCCCATTTGGTGAAGATCGCCTCGGCCATTGCCTCGCGTCCCGGTTTCAGGACCATCAGCATCCGTTCCTGCGACTCGCTGAGCATCATTTCGTAAGCGGTCATGCCGGTTTCGCGGCACGGCACCTTGTCCATATCGAGGATGATGCCGACTTCGCCATTGGTCGCCATTTCGACGCTGGAGCTGGTCAGGCCCGCTGCGCCCATATCCTGGATCGCGACAATCGCGTCGCTGGCCATCAATTCAAGACAGGCCTCGATCAGCAATTTTTCGGTAAACGGATCGCCGACCTGAACGGTGGGGCGCTTTTCATCGCTGTCATCGTCAAATTCCGCGCTGGCCATGGTCGCCCCATGAATGCCGTCGCGGCCGGTCTTGGAGCCGACATAGACGATCGGATTGCCAACGCCGCTAGCCGCCGAGTAGAAAATCTTGTCCGCATCGGCAACGCCGACGGTCATCGCGTTGACGATGATATTGCCATCATAGGCGGGATCGAAATTGGTCTCGCCGCCGACGGTCGGGACGCCGACGCAATTGCCATAGCCGCCAATGCCGGCAACCACGCCCTTGACCAGATGCTTCATCTTCGGATGGTCGGGGCGTCCGAAACGCAGCGCGTTGAGGTTCGCGACTGGCCGCGCGCCCATGGTGAAGACATCGCGCAATATGCCGCCGACACCGGTGGCTGCGCCCTGATAGGGTTCGATATAGGACGGGTGGTTATGGCTCTCCATCTTGAAGATCGCCGCCTGAGGCTGGCCATTTTCGCCCACACCAATATCGATCACGCCGGCATTTTCGCCAGGACCGCAAATCACCTGCGGGCCGGTGGTCGGGAGCTTCTTGAGATGCAGGCGGGAGGATTTGTAGGAACAATGCTCCGACCACATCACCGAGAATATGCCGAGTTCGGTGATATTCGGCTCACGGCCCAGCGCGTTCAAGATGCGCTGATATTCCTCTGCATTGAGTCCGTGCTCGCGAACGGTTTCGGTGGATATCCGGGGCTCTGCAATCAGCGTGTCTGTGGTCATGCACCGCCTTTAACGACCTGCACCAATTTCGACTAGAGGGAATTGATGTTTGTGCAGGGTGCTTTATGGATTGCGGGAAAAGGAGCAGCGGCATGGCCAAGACGATTGAGCTGATTTTCGATTTTGTGAGCCCCAACGCCTATCTGATCTGGTCGCCGCTGAAGGCGCTGGCAGAGAAATATGGCGCGACTATTGAAATCACCCCTGCCTTTCTTGGCGGCATGCACAAGCTGACCGGCAATGCACCGCCGTTTATCCGCGACGCAGACGTGAAGGGCAAGAATGAATATGCGATGCTGGAGCTGGGCCGCTTCGTCAAAAAGCACGACCTGAGCAAATTCCGGATGAACCCGAAATTCCCGTTCAACACCATCACCTTGCAGCGGATGCTGGTCGCGTTGCCGCGGGACAAACGCGCCGGATTTATCGAAGCGCTGTTGCCAGCGATCTGGGAACAGGGGCTGGATGTGACGGACGCGGACACGCTCGGCAAAATATTGCAGGATAGCGGATTTGATGCAGAGGCGCTGTTCGCCAGGACCCAGGATCCGGCGATCAAGCAGGCCTTGATCGACAATACGGAGAAAGCGGTCGAACGCGGCGCCTTTGGCATCCCGACCATGTTTGTCGATGGGGAGATCTATTTCGGCAAGGAGCGGCTGGGACAGATAGAAGAGCAGTTGGCCGCACCATGAAATCGCCCTGCAACGATATCTGCACCATCGATCGGCCAACCGGCCTGTGCGTCGGTTGCGGGCGGACATTGCCGGAAATCGCCGAATGGGCATCGGCCAGCGAGGCAAGGCGCCAGGCCATTTTTGCGCTCCTGCCGGCGCGGATCGCGGCCCTGGGCGAGAAATTCCGGGGATGAAATGCCGGGACCGGCGAATCCAGCCTACGCCTTCACGAACCGCAGCACCAGAAATGCGGTCAGCGCTGCCGTCGTGCCGGTCGCAAAGGTGCCCCAGATCATATCGATGATCGTCAGTTTGGTCGACCAGGTCTTGAACACCGCCTGACTGGTCAGGTCGAAGGTTGCGTAGCAGAAGAATCCCAGCAGCGCACCGTTGAGCAGGGCGCTCGTCCATTGGCCGTCGAGCAGCGCCGGACGCACTGCAAACCACATCATCCCGCCAAGATACAGCGCATAAAAGGTCAACGCCGGGGCCAGCCGAAACTGGTCGGCCATGATGTCGCCTATGATCGGACGATAGAGCGACGGCGCGGCGTTGCTTAACCAGACAGCGTCAAGCACACCGAAGATAATGGCAGCGATGGCATAAGCGGCGATATATTGGGTCATATTTGATCCTGTCTTCATGGCTGTTTCAATTCCCGCGTCCGTCCGGTCCACCATGCGACCAGAGCCGCGACCGAGAAGGCAAGCAGACCGGTCAGCTTCATGGCCATATCCGCAGATTGCGGTTCTGGACCGAACCAGTTGACCGATTGCAGGACCAGCAACAATACGGCCAAAAGACCAATCGCATATTTTGACTGGCTGGAAATGGCTTTGGTGCGGATCACGTAAAAGGCCAGCGCGCCGAAGGTGATGCCGATTTCCAGCGGCATCTCGATCATTGGATAGTTCCAAAGGCCGAAGCCGAATTTCGGCGGGGAACCGGCGAGCGTCAGGTCCGGCGCATGGACCAGCAGATCGAGAAACCAGTGCGACAGGACCACCGCTCCGCCGATCAGCGCGCCGGTCCGGTTACGCGTGAACCACCAGATTATCAGAGCAAATCCCGCCGCCAAAACCGCGCTGCCGAGCAGGCTATGGGTATAGGGCATGTCGTAGAGGTCGAGCGGCACCATTTTGGTGATGCCCGGGGTGATACGGAAATTCTCTGCTCCGGTCAGCGCCAGACCGAAAAATCCGAAATCCAGCAGCTGGCCAGCAACAAACAGGGTGCCGAGTCCCGGTGCCTTGGGATGGGTTGCCGCGACCATCGCAGGCGCAAAATGACCGATGAACATATTTTCTCTCACCCTGTTTTTCCAAAGCTACACCGGAAGTTGGCGATAGTGAAGCCCAAGCCCTTGACCGCAGCGAAAAGCGTTGTCATTGAATCCCGCCATGAGCGAAACCAAAGAAGATCTGTCGACGCTGAATTTTGAGGACGCGCTGAAGCGGCTGGAAGAAATCGTCCGCAAGCTGGAAAGCGGCGATGTGCCGCTCGACCAGTCGATCGAGCTTTACAGCGAAGGCGAGAAATTGCGCGGCCTGTGCCAGCAACGGCTGGAAGCCGCGCAGGC